>NZ_CAUIXH010000003.1:0-174299 GCF_962707005.1 Neisseria basseii
AGAAATGACGGGGCAAACTATCTCTGAGGGCGCGCTGTGGTATATGCAAACCCGCCACCGCGTCCCCGTCGTGTTTTCAGATGACCTGCGCGCCCAAACGCTCGCCACCATCGCCGCCGTGCGCGAACTTCTAAACAGCGGCCAAACTCCTCCGCCCGACTACGGCAAACGCTGCAAAGCCTGCTCGCTGGTGGAGATTTGCCAGCCGGCGTTGCTGGGGAAACAGGATAGGAGTGTGGGGTATCTGGAAGCGTTGTTTATTGTGTAAGAAAAAAACCGCAGGTATTTTGAACCTGCGGTTTTTTGGTTTACAGCTTGCTGTCTTCGCTGTCCAAGAAACTTCTCAAACGGTCGCTTCTTGTCGGATGCCGCAGCTTGCGGAGTGCTTTTGCCTCGATTTGACGGATGCGTTCGCGCGTTACGTCAAACTGTCTGCCAACTTCTTCCAGCGTGTGGTCGGTGTTCATATCGATGCCGAAACGCATACGCAGGACTTTTGCCTCACGCGGTGTCAGGCTTTCGAGGATTTCTTTGGTTACTTCGTGCAGGCTGGTGTACATTGCCGCATCGGCCGGCGCAACATTGTTGGCATCTTCGATGAAGTCGCCCAAGTGCGAATCGTCGTCGTCGCCGATCGGGGTTTCCATCGAAATCGGCTCTTTGGCGATTTTCATGATTTTGCGGATTTTGTCTTCGGGCATCTGCATCAGTTCGGCAAGTTTGGCGGAATCTGGTTCTTCGCCGGTTTCTTGAAGGTGCTGGCGGGAGATGCGGTTCATCTTGTTGATGGTTTCAATCATATGCACCGGGATACGGATGGTGCGTGCCTGGTCGGCAATCGAGCGGGTAATCGCCTGACGGATCCACCAGGTTGCATAGGTGGAGAATTTGTAGCCGCGTCGGTATTCGAATTTATCGACCGCCTTCATCAAGCCGATGTTGCCTTCTTGAATCAAATCAAGGAACTGCAAACCCCGGTTGGTGTATTTTTTGGCAATGGAAATCACGAGGCGCAAGTTTGCCTGAATCATTTCCTGCTTGGCGGCTGCGGTTTCTTTTTCGCTCGACACCATATTTTTGTTGATTTCTTTCAACTCTTCGATGGAAATGCGGGTTTCTTTTTCCATATCTGCCAACTCGGTTTGTTTTTCGAGAATGGCGTGGCGGAAGCGGTCGAGTGCGTCGCTCCAGACCCTGCCTTTGGCGATTTCTTCTTCAATCCATTGCAGATTGGTGATTTCGGGCAGGAAGTTTTGGATGAAGTAGTCGCGTTCCATATGGACGCGGTCAAGGCAGATATCGCGGATTTCGCGTTCGAGTTTGCGGATGTTTTCTACTTTTCCGCGCAGGCTGCTGCTGAGGCTGTCGATTTGGCGGGTGGCGAAGCGGACTTCCAAAAGTTTGTTGGCGATGGCATCGCGGTAGGCGAGATAGTCTTTGTGCCGGCTGTGGTGTTTTTCCAAACGGCCGATCATTTTTTTGTAGTCTTTTTCGATTTGGGCAAAGTGGCCGATGACTTTTTGTTTCAATTCGGCGAGATTGGCTGCCGAGATTTCATCCGCATCTTCTTCCGACTCTTCGTCGTCTTCGTTTTCATCCGAATTGTCGTTGGAAGGTTTCTCGGGCACTGTGGTTTCCAAGTGCCCCAAGCCCAATTCGTTGAGCAATACTTCATTCGGGTCGATAATGGCTTCTACGACTTCGTCGACGCGGATTTCGTCTTTGCGGATTTTTTCGATGAGTTCTAAGATTTCCGCAATGGATCCCGGGCAGGCGGAGATGGCCTGAACCATATTTTTCAGGGCGTTTTCAATTTTTTTTGCGATGATGATTTCGTCTTCGCGGGTCAGCAGGTCGACCTGCCCCATTTCGCGCATATACATACGGACGGGGTCGGTGGTTCTGCCGAACTCGGAATCTGCACTGGAAAGGGCGGCCTCGGCTTCTTCAACGGCATCATCGTCGGTAACGGCGGCATTGTCGCTTAACAATATGTCTTCCGCATCGGGGGCGTGTTCGGTAACTTGGATGCCCAAACCGGAAATCATGCTGACGATATTGTCTATTTGGTCGGCATCGGACATATCGTCTGGTAGGGCGTCGTTGATTTCGGAGTAGGTGATGTAGCCGCGTTCTTTACCCATGATGATGAGCTGACGCAGGCGCGCGCGTTGCTCTTCAATGCTTAACGGACGGGTGTCGTCTTGATATTCTTCGTGATTTTGGTTTCTGGACATTGTCTGCTTTCTGTTGGTAAGGTGCCGACGGTTTGCGTTTGAACGCACCTGAAGGCGTGGCAGAGTAGGGTACTCTGATGCCGTCTGAAGGCTTTTTGGGATGGGTGTTCTGCAGGTGTCGTTGTTGCAGCCGGGGTGAATGCTTTTCAGACGGCATAACGGTTTACGGATGGCGGAATCCGCCGGTCAATTTTGTTTTGCGGTCAGCAGCGACAGCAAAAGTTTTTTCTCGCTTTCATTTAAGCCGGATTGCAGGCTTTTTTGTTTTAATGTTTCGATTTGGCTGTATTTTAACTCATTGAGCAGTTTTTTGATGCCGATTTGGAAGTTTTCGCAATCTTCTTCGCCGCCGCCTTCCATTTCTTCCGATTGAAGGGCCGACCGGAAGATGCGGTTGATTGTTTCTTCGTAGGGCGAACCGCGCATATGTTCCAAAACCTGTGCGGTTGCCGGCACGGAAGGATAGTTTTTAATGGTTTCGGCGAGGTTGGCAAGGCAGGCGAAATCGCCGTCCAACGCCAGATAATCGGGCAGGTCTATATATGCAGCCCAATCCGGATTTATCAAGAGGCTGCGGATTTGCCGTTGCACCAATGTCGGCATAACGGGCTGTTTGACGGAAATCGGCGGCAGTTTGTAGCTTTTTTGTTTGACGTGCCGCTTCGGCGCTTCCTGTCCCAGCAGTTGCGCGAGGTTGTCGGGGTCGATGCCGACCAGTTCGCTAAGCCGTTGTTTTAACAAATAAGCCAATGCCGGCGCGGTAATCTGCGCCAAAAGTGGCGAACTAGTTTTCACCAATTCCGCCTTGCCTTCCTGCGTATTGAGATTAATGCCGTCTGAAAGATGTTCCCAGAAATACTCCGATAAAGGCTTGCTTTGATTCAACAGCGCATCTTCAAATTGCGCTTTGCCGTAGGCGCGGATGTAACTGTCGGGGTCGTGTTCCTCGGGCAGGAATAAAAAATGCAGCGATTTGTCGTCTTTCAACTGCGGCAACGCGTTTTCCAGCGCGCGCCAAGCCGCTTTTCGCCCCGCGCTGTCGCCGTCGAAACAGAAATAAATACTGTCTGCCTGACGCATTAGGATTTTGACGTGTTCAGCTGTTGTTGCCGTGCCCAAGGCCGCCACACCGTAGCCCACGCCGAACTGTGCCAGCGCGACCACGTCCATATAGCCTTCGACCACCAAAATCCGTCCTGCCTCTTTTACAGTGGCACGCCCCTCATACAAGCCGTAAAGGTTTTTCCCTTTGTCAAACAAAGGTGTATCGGGAGAGTTTAGATATTTGGGTTTGGAGTCGTCCAGCACCCTGCCGCCGAAACCGATTACCTGCCCGCGCGGATTGCGGATGGGGAACATAATCCGATGGCGGAATCGGTCGTAATACCGCCCCTCATTGTCAATCACCATCCCCGTATCCACCAACGCGGTATTCGGATATGGTTGGAACACTTGCGCCAAAGGCTGCCAGCCGTCGGGCGCATAGCCCAAACCATAATGCGCGATGACTTCCGCACTCAAACCGCGCTTGTCCAAATAGGTTTTTGCCGCTGGATTGAATTTTAGCTGTTGCGCGTAAAAATCAGCCGCTGCAGCCGTCGTTTCCTCCAGCGTCTGCTGTTTTTTCTTACGTTCGGCACGGACTTCGGGATTATCGTTCTGCCCACGCACTTTAGGCACAACCATGCCCACGCGGTCGGCAAGAAACTGTACCGCCTCCGGAAACGACAGCCCCTGATGCTCCATCACAAAACCAATCGCCGAACCATGCGCCCCGCAACTGAAACAATGATAAAACTGCTTGGTCGGACTGACCGAAAACGACGGCGTTTTTTCTTTATGGAACGGGCAACACGCCATATAGTTCGCCCCGCCTTTTTTCAGCGGAACCTGCTCGTCGATAATATCGACAATATCGACTTTGGCTAGAAGTTCGTCAATGAAGTCGGATGGAATCATAGTTCGGCGGGGCGGATGCCTGTTTTTAGTTCGGATGGTATCAAATCAGGAGTTTTCGGATTATCGGTCGGATACGGCGATTCAGGCAAAATGCCGTCTGAAACGGGAGCGGGATGTTCAGACGGCATTTGCGTTCAAACGCTTAAGCCAATTTGCCGTGGCATTGTTTGTATTTCAAACCGCTGCCGCAGGGGCAGGGGTCGTTGCGGTGGACGATTTGCCCCCGCGCTTCCAAGGCTTCGGGGCTGAAATCCGTCCCATCGGGATTAAAGGCTTCGGTAACCAGATCGGTTTGCGACTGACCCAAAAGTTCTTCCATATCGGGCGATTCGGAATGGATGGACTGGATGTTGCCGACGGGTTGCTCTTCAACCGCCGCGACAGGGTTTTGTTCGATTTGAACCGAGGTAAGCAGGGAAGCAATATGGAATTTGATGCCGTTCCACAGGTCTTGGAACATCGTGAAGGCTTCGCGTTTGTATTCCTGCTTCGGATTTTTCTGGGCATAGCTGCGCAGGTGTATGCCTTGGCGCAGGTAGTCCATAGCGGCGAGGTGTTCGCGCCATTGGTTGTCGATGACCTGCAACATCACGTTGCGCTCGAAATCCGCCATCGCCTGCTTGCCGACCAGTTCGGTTTTGGCGGCATATTCGTTTTCGATGCGTTCGATCAGGCGCTCTTTGATGTCTTGACCGTCAATTGTATTGTCTGCTTTCAGCCAGGACTGAATGTCTTCGTGCAGTCTGAATTCGGCAGCCAAACGGTTTTCCAGGGTCGGAATATCCCACTGCTCTTCCATACTTTCCGGTGGCATATAGAGGCCTACAAGCCCGCCGACGACATCAAAACGGATTTCCTTCATCAGGTCGCTGATGTCTTTGCTGGTCAGAATTTCGTTGCGCTGGCTGTAAATGACTTTGCGCTGTTCGTTGGCAACGTCGTCGTATTCCAAAACCTGTTTGCGCATATCGAAGTTTCTGCCTTCGACTTTGCGTTGCGCGCCTTCGATTTGGCGCGTCAGCAGGTTGTGTTCGATGGCGACGCCGCGTTCGGGTGCGAGGCGGTTGAGGATGGCGGCGGCACGGTCGAGTGCGAATAGGCGCAGCAGTGGGTCTTCAAAGGAGAGGTAGAAACGGCTGGATCCGGGGTCGCCCTGACGGCCGGAGCGTCCGCGCAACTGGTTGTCGATACGGCGGCTTTCGTGGCGTTCTGTGCCGATGATGTGCAAACCGCCTGCTTCCATTACTTTATCGTGTTCTGCCTGCCAGCCGTTTTCGAGTGCGGCGATTTGTGCCTGTTTCTCTTCGTCGCTCAGGTTTTCGTCGGCACGGATGGCATCGGTTTGGTGCTTCAGGTTGCCGCCTAAAACGATGTCCGTACCGCGTCCCGCCATATTGGTGGCAACGGTAATCGCGCCGACTTTGCCGGCTTGGGCGACAATCAGCGCTTCGCGTTCGTGTTCTTTGGCGTTGAGGACGTTGTGCGGCAGTCCGGCTTGGGTCAGCAGCTTGGATACCAGTTCGGAGTTTTCAATGCTGGTCGTACCGACGAGGACGGGCTGCCCGCGTTTGTGGCATTCCTCAATGTCTTTAACGACGGCTTCGAATTTTTCTTCGGCGGAACGGAAAATCTGGTCGTTGAAATCTTTGCGCTGTACGGGGCGGTTGGTCGGGATGATGACGGTTTCGAGGTTGTAGATGCTTTGGAACTCGAAAGCCTCGGTATCTGCCGTACCGGTCATGCCGGAGAGCTTGGTGTACAGGCGGAAATAGTTTTGGAAGGTGATGGAGGCAAGGGTTTGGTTTTCGCGTTTGATTTCCACGCCTTCTTTGGCTTCGACGGCTTGATGCAGACCCTCCGACCAGCGGCGGCCGGCCATCAGCCGGCCGGTGAATTCGTCCACGATGACGATTTCGCCGTCTTGGATGACGTAATGTTGGTCTTTGTGGAAGAGGGAATGCGCGCGCAATGCCGCCATAAGGTGGTGCATCAGGGCGATATTGGCGGCGGAATAGAGGGAGTCGTTTTCTGCCAGCAATCCCATTTGGGTCAGGATTTGCTCGGCGTGTTCGTGACCTGCTTCGCTCAGGATGACCTGATGCGCCTTTTCATCTACCCAGTAGTCGCCTTCGCCTTCTTCGGTTTCTTGGCGGACGAGGTGGGGCGGGACGGTGTTCATGATTTGGTACAACTGGATGTTGTCGTCCGCCTGGCCGGAGATAATCAGCGGAGTGCGCGCTTCGTCAATCAAGATGGAATCCACTTCATCGACAACGGCAAAATTCAATTCGCGCTGCACTTTGTCGTATTGGTCGGTTACCATATTGTCGCGCAGGTAGTCGAAGCCGAATTCGTTGTTCGTACCGTAGGTAATGTCGGCAGCGTAGGCGTTTTGACGGTCGAACGGCTGCATATCTGAAATAATCACGCCGACGGTCAGACCGAGGAAATTATAGAGCGGCTCCATAATGCCTGCGTCGCGCGAGGCGAGGTAGTCGTTGACGGTAACGACGTGCACGCCTTTACCGGCAAGTGCGTTGAGATAAACGGCAAGGGTGGCGACCAAGGTTTTACCTTCGCCGGTGCGCATTTCGGCGATTTTACCGTTGTGCAGCACCATGCCGCCGATCAGTTGCACATCGAAGTGGCGCATGCCGAGCACGCGGCGGGATGCTTCGCGGCAGACGGCGAAGGCTTCGACCAAAATGTCGTCCAGAGTCTGTCCGTCGGCCAGGCGTTGTTTGAATTCGGCTGTTTTGGCCTGTAAATCCGCATCGCTCAAGGCTTTCATTTGTTCTTCGAGTGCGTTGATTTTGACAACGGATTTGCGGTATTGTTTGAGCAGCCTATCGTTGCGGCTGCCGAAAATTTTCTTAGCGATGTTTGTCAGCATGAATAATTCCTACGCCTGATATAATAGTTGGCGAAAACGTAATTTTAACACAAGCGGTTGCGTAAAGTGCTAATGCCGTCTGAAATAAAGGCGCGTTCGCGGTATTTCAATCTTTCGGGGTGTGCGTTTTATGAATCTGGAACATCTGGGCAGGCAGGATTCACTGCTTTCGGAGCTTTTGAAACAGGCGGAGAAATGGCGGCGTTTGGATGCTGCGGTAAAAAAATTGCTTCCCCCTAATCTGCATCCGCACTTTCAGACGGCATGCATCGAAGATGGAAGGCTTATCCTTTTGGCGGCAAACAATATGGCGGCATCGCGTTTGAAGATGATTGTGCCGTCAGTTCTGCCGCAATTGGCCGGTTTGGATGAGGCAATACGGTCTGTTTCGGTTAAGGTTGTACCGAAGCCGGAAAGTCGGCCGAAAACGAATAATTTACACTTGAGCAAAGCTGCATTGGAAAGTTTTGATTCGGCGGCAGCCAGGCTGGAAAAGCGACATCCTGAATTGGCAGAAGCTTTGGCGGAATTGGTCAGGAAACACGGTGCATAAAATTTACTTTCGGAAAATTGTAAATTTTAGTTAATTTGTGAAGTAAATTAGTGGTTAATCTAATACTAAATACATAGTCTTAAGGTGAGTCTTCCTGTTTTTTGGGTAAACTGGTGTAAACTTATAAACAGGCTTTGATTTCAAGTAAAGTTTGTAGCAAAATACCGCACTGAGACATCTGTTTATGCAATCGTTGCCATACCTTTTTTAAGGTTTATTAATATCGGTTGCATTTTAATTTTCGTAAAATTTAACACAATTTCATCAATTGGAGATTTGTTATGAAAGCTTATCTGGCTCTGATTTCTGCTGCCGTTATCGGTTTGGCTGCCTGCTCTCAAGAACCTGCTGCACCTGCTGCCGAGGCTCCTGCAGCTTCTGAGGCTCCTGCCGCTGAAGCACCTGCAGCCTCTGAGGCTGCACCGGCTGATGCCGCAGCCGCACCTGCCGCCGGCAACTGTGCAACTACTGTTGAAGCCAACGACAATATGCAGTTCAACACCAAAGACATCCAAGTCAGCAAGGCTTGTAAAGAGTTCACCATCACTCTGAAACATACCGGTACGCAACCCAAAGCCAGCATGGGTCACAACCTCGTGATTGCCAAAGCTGAAGACATGGACGGCGTATTTAAAGACGGCGTAGGTGCTGCCGATACCGATTATGTTAAACCTGATGATGCACGCGTTGTTGCCCATACCAAACTGATTGGCGGCGGCGAAGAAGCTTCCCTGACTCTGGATCCTGCTAAATTGGCCGGCGGCGAATATAAATTCGCTTGTACCTTCCCAGGTCACGGTGCTTTGATGAACGGTAAAGTTACTTTGGTTGACTAATCCGTCTAAAGCTTGAAAACAGACAGCCTGCCTTGCGCAGGCTGTTTTGTTATAATCTGGAAACGTTAATTTAAGAATAAAACCTAAAAACCATGAATCCGTTTGAAACCAAAAGCGTTACCTTTGCCGAACCGATTGAAATGCTGTATGCCTGCCACGGCAAAGTGCGCCGTTTCTGCGGACAAGTCGCCATGCTGTCGGACTATATCGCCAAAAACGGCTGCAATCAGATTGTTTTGCAAACCATTCGCCAAATCGCCCAGTATTTCAACGTTGCCGCGCCGCTGCACCATGAAGACGAAGAAGAAAACTTCTTCCCGCTCCTGCTGCAATATGCGCCGCAAGCCCAAGAAAGCGTGGACGAGCTTTTGCGCCAACATGTAAGCCTACATGGCAACTGGGATGCCGTGGCTGCCGAATTTGCCAAACTCGAAGCAGACAATGCCTATATTCCCGATGCGGAAGCGTTCAAACGCTTTGTGGCAGGTTACGATGTGCATTTGGCGATTGAAGAACCCTTGTTCGACATGGGCAAGATGTTTATCCCCAAAGAGAAACTGACCGAAATCGGCGAAATCATGGCCGCACGCCGCCGCAAATAATGCCGTCTGAAACAATCGTCTCAAGGATATATTATGCTGACCCCGAAAAGCTGCGATTTGTTCAATATCCCGTTTTTCCAATTTTCCCAGCTTAAAAAATACCAGCCCGAAAGCATTCCGCAAATCAAAGCCGACTATAAAGAAAACTGGCAGGTATGGCAGCAGCTGATCCGGCAGGTTGCCGCCGAATTGGGTGCGCCGTTTGCACCGCCGCATATCGAACGCTGGTGTAACGGCTGGCAGGTTCGCGCCCACTTCTTTGCCTATTTCAAATACGAACAATATAAAAATTCCGCAGCGATTTTGTCGATTTTGCTCAACCGCCGCCGTTTGAGTGTCAGCTTGGATTGGCACTGCTATAAAGCCGATGTTTCCCCCATCGCGCTGCTTGATTACAACCGTTGGTTGGATAATTTTGATACCGAAAAATACGCCGTATTCGATATGTGGCACGGTGCGGAAAGCGAATATGACGACTACCGCACCGTCGCGCAGCAAAATGAATCCGACCGAAAGTTGCAAAACGACGAAGACTTTTTCTGCATCGGCAAACACATCGAGCGCGACGATTTGGGCAGGCAGGATGTGGCAAAATGGATAGCCGAAACAGTGGAAGACTTGCTGCCGCTTTACGAAGCGTGTCATGGTGCTTGACCTGAAGAACCCGCTTCGCTATCGTTAGCCCGTTCCATTCAACATCAAATGCCGTCTGAAACTCCGTTCAGACGGCATCTCAAACAGAAAAGCCGAAAAATGACCGAAACCCAATCCCTAGAACTCGCCAAAGAATTGATTGCCCGCCCATCCGTTACCCCCGACGACCGAGATTGCCAAAAACTGCTTGCCGAACGCCTGCACAAAATCGGTTTTGCGGCTGAAGAACTCCATTTCGGCAACACCAAAAACATCTGGTTGCGACGCGGCACGAAAGCTCCCGTCGTCTGTTTTGCAGGGCATACCGACGTCGTGCCGACGGGCCCCGTTGAAAAATGGGATTCGCCCCCGTTCGAGCCGACCGAGCGCGACGGAAGATTATACGGGCGCGGTGCGGCGGACATGAAAACCGGCATCGCCTGCTTCGTTACCGCCTGCGAACGCTTCGTTGCCGAACATCCCGACCACCAAGGCAGCATTGCGCTCCTGATTACTTCCGACGAAGAGGGCGACGCGCTGGACGGCACGACCAAAGTCGTCGATGTATTGAAAGCGCGCAACGAGCTTATCGACTACTGCATCGTCGGCGAACCGACCGCCATGGACAAATTGGGCGATATGATTAAAAACGGCCGACGCGGCTCGCTGTCGGGCAACCTGACCGTCAAAGGCAAGCAAGGCCATATTGCCTATCCCCATTTGGCAATCAATCCCGTGCATACTTTTGCCCCGGCCTTGTTAGAGCTGACGCAGGAAGTCTGGGACGAAGGCAACGAATACTTTCCGCCGACCAGCTTTCAAATTTCCAATATCAACGGCGGCACAGGCGCGACCAACGTCATTCCGGGCGAGCTGAACGTCAAATTCAATTTCCGCTTCTCCACCGAGTCCACCGAAGCAGGGCTGAAACAACGCGTTCATGCCATTTTGGACAAACACGGCGTGCAATACGATTTGCAATGGTCGTGCTCGGGACAGCCCTTCCTGACCCACGCGGGCAAACTGACCGACGTGGCACGCGCCGCCATTGCCGAAACCTGCGGCGTAGAGACCGAATTGTCCACCACCGGCGGCACTTCGGACGGACGCTTCATTAAAGCCATTGCGAAAGAACTCATCGAATTAGGCCCGTCCAATGCCACCATCCACCAAATCAACGAAAACGTGCGGCTGGACGATATTCCGAAGCTGTCGGCGGTGTATGAGGGGATATTGGCGCGCTTGTTGGCTGGAAATGCCGTCTGAAAGCAGATTGCTTGCCGAATACGGATGTCCGACCATTTGCTTAAACCTAACGTGGGTTTGAGATAACGCATTGATTTTTATGTAGGACGATTTATTTGAACGGCAATCCATTCCCTCTCCCGTGGGAGAGGGCTAGGGAGAGGGTTGGGGAGAGGGCATCGAGGCGGCAACGGAAATATTGTCTGTATCTGCCCCGTTTTACCCTCTCCCCAACCCTCCCCCACAGGGGAGGGAGCCAAGTTGCAGGCACGCCGACGGAATATGGTTGAAACCCGACCTTTCAGGGCAGTAGAATTTTGGTTTATTTTTGGGGAAATAACCCCTTCCAAATCAGGGTAAACAGGGCTGTGCCTTATGTGCAGCCCTGTGTGTTGAAACATTGAGGAATATAACCGTGCCGTCAAATTACTTTCATACGCGTGAACGATTGGGTGCTTTAGGCGGCATCGTGCAACATCATACCGCCTTGTACCGCAGCGTGGCGGTACATGAACCAACCGTGGTTATCGTGCGGCGCGGATGCAAGAAGCTGCGGTGGGCGGGGTGCGAATTGAGGATTGCGGCGGGTGAGGCGGTCGCCTTGGCAGGCGGGCAGACGTTTGACGTCATCAATATTCCCGATTCAGACGGCCTCTATCAGGCGCAATGGATTGCTTTCGAACAGGAAACCGTAGAAAGGTTCGCCGCACAATACGGGACGGCGCAGGTAGTGTGCGATGCGGTGAAGCTGCCGCATCCCGGGCGTATGGGCGCGGCGTTTGATTATGCGGCGGCGGTGTTGGCGGATGAAGAAGTGCCGTACAATGCGGCAGAGGCCGCGCTTTGCGGCGTGTTGGCGTGGTTGCAGCATGACGGCATCGGTTTTTCCGTGTACGGAGGCGGCAACCTGATGCGGCAAATCCGCAAACTGATTACCGCCGATATGGCTGCGGACTGGTCGTCGGCGATGCTGGCGCGGCGGCTTAATTGCAGCGAGGCCGCGTTGCGGCGGCGGTTGGCGCGGCAGGACACGAATTTCCGTACGCTGCTGACGGATGTACGCATGATGCGCGCGCTGATGCTGTTGCAGGTTACGCAATGGCCGGTGGCGCAGATTGCCGGCGCGGTCGGCTATGGTTGCCCGTCCCGTTTCAGCGCGCGCTTCAAAGAGCGGTTCGGTTGCGTACCGTCGGCGGTCCGCTCGGAAGCGGAGCCGGCGGCATATCGGCACGGGGGGCAGGTCAGCGTCGGTGTTCGACCGTGAATTTCGCTTCGCCCAAGCTGTTTGCCTTAGTGAAAAAACCGACCAGCGCGGGCGTGGATTCGGCGGTGATGTTCGGCAGCTTGGCGACTTTCAGCGCGGTGAGCGTGAATTCGTAGCGGTGTTTCCTGCCTTCGGGAGGACACGCGCCGCCGTAGCCCGGAGTGCCGAAGTCTGTGCGGGTTTGCAGCGCGCCTTTGGGCAGTCTGCCGCCTTGCGCGGTAATGTCTGCGGGCAGGCGACGGACATCGGCGGGAATGTCGGCGACCACCCAGTGCATCCAGCCCAGACCGGTCGGCGCGTCTTTATCGTAAACGGTCAGGACGAAACTTTTTGTCCCAGCGGGCGGATTTTTCCACGACAGCGCGGGCGAAGCATTGCCGCCCGAACAGCCGAAGCCGTAAGGCGCGCTCAAAAGCTGGTTTTGCGTGAAGCCGCCGTCTTTGGACGGGTTGTCGAATTGCAGCGTGAATGCGCCCTCGGCAAAGGTAGCGGTTGAAAAAGCCAGCAGTACGGCGGAGAGGATGCGGGTTCGCATAGGTGATTCCTTTGCTTGATGAATAAGTGGATTCATTATAGGCTGTCAACGGCGGCAGGAATGTGCCGAAACGGTTGGATGATGTGCCGAAATGCGCAAATGCAAAAATCCGTGGTTTCAGACGACCCTTTGCAGGCCGTCTGAAATCTTTAATTCCTTTCCTTGAGGCTTTGGAAATATCGAATATTTAGGAATTGCCGCAACTTGACCCTCAAGATTTACGTTATAGCCCGTTCCTGCGCCGGCGTGCGGGAATGGCAAAAATTGGGGATTTTGCCGGCAAATCCATGATAGGGATACGGAGCAAACGAATGATTACCCTGCCTTCCTTAAACAATCTGCCGTCAAAATGGGATGAAATCCGCCATTGGCTCGAAACCCAAGTTTTTGAGTGTGAAGTCATGCCGTATCCCAATCTGACGGAACACGAAGCCAAGCAGTTCGAGCAGGATTTTATCGACCGTATCGGCTGCGCGCCTGAAGAATATGTCCGTATCCGCCGCGCCATCCGCATGTTGGAAGCACGTTATCCTGACAGCTTGAACGAACTGACCTCCGCCGCCATTGCCACGCCGTTGGGCGAGATGCTGGCGGTGTTCGGTAGCAGGGGTTTGTGTTTGCTGGAATTTGTCGGGCAGAAGCATATGGAGCAGGAAATTACCGCCGTCCAAAAAGCTTTGCGCGGACGGTTTGTGTTTCGGGAGGATGAGCGGACGCAACTTCTGCGGCAGGAATTGGATTTGTATTTTCAATGCCGTCTGAAAACCTTTGCCACGCCCTTGGAAATGATTGGTACGGCGTTTCAAAAGCAGGCGTGGGACGCGCTCTTGGCGATTCCTTACGGCGAAACGCGCAGCTACAAGGAGCAGGCGCAGCGTTTGGACAAGCCCAAAGCCGTCCGCGCCGTTGCCGCCGCCAACGGGCAGAACAAAGTGTCCATCCTGATTCCCTGCCACCGCGTCATCGGCAGCGACGGCAAACTGACCGGCTACGCGGGCGGGTTGAACCGCAAACAGTTTTTACTGGCTTTGGAACGCGGCGAAGTTCAGACGGCATTGTTTTGACGGGCGCGGCGGACAACGGGGCTTGAGGGGTTCAAGCCCCGTCCGCCTTTCAGACGGCATCGGAGGTTTTTTCCGCCCCGGTTTGGCTTTGTGCCGCCTGATACAGGTAAACCGTTGCCAACGGCGGTACGGTTACGGACAGGGAATTTGGTTTGCCGTGCGACCAAACTTCTTCCGTTTCCAATGTTGCGCCGGCAGAAACGCCGCTGCCTTTGTAATGCAGGCCGTCTGAATTGAGGATTTCGCGGTATCCGCCGGCAGAATTCACGCCGAAGCGGTAGCCTTCGCGCACCACTGGCGTGAAGTTGCTGATGACGATGACGCGGTTGCCTTCGCGGTCGCGGCGTTCGAAGACGAATACAGAGTTGTCGCCGTCGTCGGCAACCAGCCACTCGAAGCCTTCCGGCCATTGGTCCAATTGGTAAAGCGGCGCGGTGTCTTTATAGACGCGGTTCAAATCGCGCACGAAGTCTTGCACGCCTTTGTGCCGGCCGCCTTCTTGTTCGAGTAAAAACCAATCCAGTCCTTCGTTGTAGTTCCACTCTCTGCCTTGCGCGAACTCGTTGCCCATAAATAAAAGTTTTTTACCGGGGAAGCCGTACATGAAGCCGTAGTAGGCGCGCAGGTTGGCGAATTGCTGCCAGCAGTCGCCGGGCATCCGTCCGAGCAGCGAGCGTTTGCCGTGTACGACTTCGTCGTGCGAGAGCGGCAGGACGAAGTTTTCGCTGTACTGGTACATCATGCCGAAGGTCATTTTGTCGTGGTGGTATTTGCGGTTGATGGGGTCTTCCATCATGTAGCGCAGGGTGTCGTTCATCCAGCCCATGTTCCATTTGTAACTGAAGTTCAAGCCTTCTTGACGGGTTACGTTGGCAAAGGAGGTGGATTCTTCGGCAATTTCCGTCGCAGCCGGAACTTCCTCTTTCAACATCGTATTGGTGTCGCGCAGGAAGGCAATGGCTTCGAGGTTTTCATGACCGCCGTATTGGTTCGGAATCCACTCGCCGTCTTTGCGCGAGTAGTTGCGGTAAATCATCGAAGCCACCGCATCCACGCGGATGCCGTCGAAGCCGAAACGTTCTATCCAATACAGGGCGTTGCCTTGCAGGAAGTTTTTGACTTCGTTCCTGCCGAAGTTGTAAATCAGGGTGTTCCAGTCTTGGTGGAAACCTTCGCGGGGGTCGGCGTGTTCGTACAGCGCAGTGCCGTCAAACTTGGCAAGCCCGTGGTCGTCGGTCGGGAAGTGTCCGACCACCCAGTCGAGGATGACGCTGATGCCTTCGTCGTGGGCGGCTTTAATCAGGGCGCGCAATTCGTCGGGCGAACCGAAACGGCTGGTCGGCGCATACAATCCGGTCGCCTGATAGCCCCACGAGCCGTCAAACGGGTATTCGGAGACGGGCAAGAGTTCGATATGGGTAAAGCCCATGTCTTTGACGTATGCGACCAGTTCTTTGGCGAGCTGTCCGTAAGTCAGCCAGAAGTTGTTTTCGGGATTGCGTTTCCACGAGCCCAAATGCACTTCGTAAATGCTGATGGGCGCATCAACGGCGTTGGCGCGGGCGCGGAAGTCGGGGGCTTCGACTTTTTCCGGCAAACCGCGCACGACAGACGCGGTATTCGGACGCAACTCCGCACCGAAGGCATACGGGTCGGCTTTTTGCCGCACATTGCCGCCGGCATCGCGGATTTCAAATTTGTAGAGGGTATTGGGTTTGACTGCCGGAATAAAAATTTCCCAAATACCATTGTCGCGGTGGAAACGCATCACATGGCGGCGGCCGTCCCAGTGGTTGAATTCGCCGATGACGGAAACGCGTTGGGCGTTTGGCGCCCATACGGCAAAGCGTACGCCCTTCACACCGTCCAACTCGGCAAAATGCGCGCCCAAAGTTTCATAAGGGCGCAGGTGTCTGCCTTCCGCCAGCAGCCAAGAATCCATTTCTTCCAATGCCGACGGGAAGCGGTAGGGGTCTTCTTCGCGCACGGGGTTGCCGTTTCCGCCGTAATAGACGTTCAGCGCGTAATCGGGCGCATCGTCGGGCAGTACGGCGACAAAGAATCCGCGCTCATCGATTTTTTCAGACGGCATAATCAGTCCGCCGCTTTCACGGTTGACAATATCTACTGCTGAAGCGTCGGGAATCAAAACGCGCACGACTTCGCCGCCTTCGGGAAGGCGGTGCCGTCCCAAATAGGCGAATACGTCGCCGTGGGTCGCAAAAAACAGGCTGTCAACCGTGTCGCGTTCGGCTTGGTCGGGTTGGCGGTAGGAAAGGGTTGGGCAGTTCTTTTTCATACGGACTCCGTCAATCATGGCAAGTTGGGCGGTCATGGTTCGGCAATCTGCAAAGTCTTCCAGCGCGACGGGCATTTTGCGCGCCCAGTTGGGATAACCCTCGGCAACGCCCGGCACATTCAGGTTGTCGCCCACGCCCAGCAGGTTTTCCAGTTGCACCGCATACAGCCTGCTGCGGCTCATCGCGGCATATTTGTGGATGGCGGACATCAGCCCTTCCGTCATTTCAGACGGCATTGTGCTGTCTTTGTCCGAACAGCCGCATTGTTTAAGCTTGTCGAACAGGTCTGCCTTGTCGTGTTCGCGCGCTTCCAATGCCGTCTGAAAAGTTTCCGCATCGGGAATCGTGCCCAGGCAGTACATGGTTTCCAAATCTTTGCCGTTCCAATAGCCCGCCAAAGGCGCAACATCGTGCGTGCTGACGACCGTAATCGCCTGTTCGGGATATTCATCGGGCAATTCAAAACCGTGCCTGCCTTTGCTGAAATACACGACCTTATAAGAAAACACCTGATAACGGTTCAACAAATCACGCACCCGGTCGGGTACCGTCCCCAAATCCTCGCCGATGACGACGCATTGATTCAGCCGGCTTTCCAAAGCCAAAATGGCAAACATCACGTCCGCATCGTAATGCACATACGCGCCGAAATCCGCTGTCCCGCCTGCAATCCACCACAGGCGGTACAGAGCCATCACATGATCGATACGCAAGATGCCGTAAAGCCGCATATTTTCACGCAGCAGCCGGGCGAACTTCTCATAACCCGTGTGCTTCAGCATTATCGGATTGAGCGGCGGCAAATCCCAGTTTTGCCCCGTCGGGCACAAAGGATCGGGCGGCGCGCCGACAGACATATCCATACAATAATCTTGGCGGTTTAACCAAGTGTCCGCGCCGCCGCGCGCCACGCCGACCGCCAAATCGCCGTAAATCCCCAACTTGATGCCGAGTCTGACCGCCGTTTCCTGCACTTTGTACCATTGTTCCGCGCAAAGCCATTGCAGCCACATATAAAAACGGATGTCGTGTCCGTGGTTGGCGGCAAAGTTTTTGACGGCTTCTCCGTCGGGGTTGTGAAACTCGGCAGACCAGGATTGCCAGCCTATGCCGTCGCAGCCGCCGTAATATTGGTCGAGGGCTTCAAACAGCCCGAATCCCGACAGTGCCGCTCCTTTTTCTTCCGCAAATGCGGCAAAAGCCGCACGTTCCTTTTGGGCGGCTTCGCACGGTTCGGTTTCAAATGCTTGGAATGCCGCCTGAAGAGCTTCGCGTTTGAACGCCCAAACCGCCGTGTAGGTTACGGTATCGGTAATCCGCAGTGCGGCAATGCGCCGCTGCATTTTTTCTTGGGCAAAACGGTTTTTCAGGGTTTCGCTGTAGGAAAACGCCCCGACTTTTTCCACATTGAGATAAATCGGATTGAGCCATTCGCGCGAAGACGGGCTGTACGGGCTGGCAAAGGCGGGCTTGGCACTGAAAAGCGCGTGCAGCGGATTGATGCCGACGAAATCCAGCTTTTTCTCTGCCGCATAAGCCATCAGGTTCTGCAAATCGGTAAAGTCGCCTATGCCCCAGTTGCGGTGCGAACGCAGGCTGTACAGATGCACCGTCAGCCCGTTCATTCTTGCGCCGCAGTTTGGTTCGGGCGGCCTGTAAACCGATTGCGGTGCGACAATCAGACGGATTTTTCCGGCAGCGCACGAAAGGGTGTAGTAGCCGCAAGGGAGGTCGGGCAGGGCGAGTCGGAGCGTGCCGTGGTCGTCGCGGCTGAGGGGTAAAACCCGATGTGTGCCGTTTTCATCTTCCAAAACGGTTTCCGTTTCGTCCGACCATGCGGACGGCAGGGTCAGATTTTCGCATCCGTGTTCGCGGGCTGCCAGCGTGTCGAGATAAATGCCGTCTGAAACACTGTCTTTCTGCAAGGTGTCGGCTATCGTTTCCCATACCTCTGGCGGCGTGGCGCGATATACGCCGCCGATGTCGTGAAACCCCAAGCTGATGCCCAAAGCAGAAGCGCGTTGTTCCAGTTCGATACTCATCCTGTTTTCCTGTCTGTTGTCCGTAATCTCAAGGCGTAATCTTAATATAAATACGGAATGATGACGGCTGTAATTGCGTGTAACGGCGGTTTCTTCCATATTGTTTGACTTGAACCAATATGCCGTCTGAAGCCGGTTTTCCCGTTCAGACGGCATATTTGGCTAAATATCTTTTCCATTCATATATTTGTAGTTTTGTTACCCGTTTGGACAAAATTAAGGATTGACACATTTTTTGCGGACGCTATAATACGCCCCATTCCCCGATAGCTCAGTCGGTAGAGCGACGGACTGTTAATCCGCAGGTCCCTGGTTCGAGCCCAGGTCGGGGAGCCAGAATTTTGAAGCCCGAACTTGAATGTTCGGGCTTTTTCATATTTGCACGTCCGGCGTTCGGAATGCGGCAAGATAGGTTTTCCAACGGTTTCGCGGTAAAATTCCGCCTGTCTGATTTCGGTTTCTTGTTATGTCCATCAAAATCCTGATTATTTCCCCCAGTTGGATAGGCGACTGCGTGATGACCCAGCCCTTGTTCCGCCGTTTGAAGGAACTTCACCCCGGTTGCACGATTGATGTGTTCGCGCCGAAGTGGTCGATGGCGGTGTTTGAGCGTATGCCTGAAGTGAATGAGATTCTTGAAAATCCGTTCGGACACGGTGCGTTGGAGTTGAAACGCCGCTGGCGGGTCGGCAGGGATTTGGGGCGGCGCGGATACGATCAGGTTATCGTGTTGCCGGGTTCTTTGAAATCGGCAGTCATCGCGCTGGCAACGGGCATCGGAAAAAGAACGGGTTATGTCGGCGAAAGCCGTTATTTTCTATTGAACGATATACGCAGGCTGGATAAGGAACGTCTGCCTTTGATGGTGGACCGGTATACGGCTCTCGCGCATCAGAGTCAGGAAGATTTTGACGGGCATTCGGGATTCCCCGAGTTTTCCATTGATGAACGGCGGCGGGAAATTTCTGTCGAAACTTTCGGTTTGAATCTTGGAAAGCCTGTTCTGGCTTTTTGTCCGGGCGCGGAATTCGGGCCGGCAAAGCGTTGGCCGGCAAAGCATTTTGCCGAGTTGGGCAAACATTATTCGGCGGCGGGTTGGCAGGTTTGGCTGTTCGGTTCGCAAAAAGATGATGAAATCGCCGAGGAAATCAACCGCCTTTCAGACGGCATGTGTGTCAATTTGTGCGGCAAAACCGATTTGTCGCAGGCAATGGACTTGTTGTCGTTGGCAGATACGGTTGTGTGTAACGACAGCGGGCTGATGCATTTGGCGGCAGCTTTGGGCAGGAAGGTGGTGGCGGTTTACGGTTCTTCCAGCCCGACGCATACGCCGCCTTTGAGCGACAGGGCGAAAATCGTCAGCCTACATTTGGAATGTTCGCCCTGTTTCAAACGTGAATGTCCGTTGGGGCATACCGACTGCCTCAACAGGCTGTATCCAGAGAAGATTGTGCAGGCGGTTGAAGAGGCGGTATGATGGGTTCTGTTTTCGGATTTATGCCGTCTGACGGCGGATATTGATAGGATGTTTATGGCTATTGCGAACAATAAAAAAGCATTTCACGATTTTTTTATTGAAGACCGGATTGAAGCCGGTTTGGTATTGGAAGGCTGGGAAGTCAAAGCAATCCGCGCCGCGCGCGTACAGCTTAAAGAGAGTTATATCTATTGGAAAAAAGATGCGTTTTATCTGGTCGGCTGCCATATTACCGCGTTGCCCACAGCCTCGACACACATCAAACCGGATGCCGTACGCCCGCGCAAGCTCTTGTTGAATCAGTCTGAAATCAATAAGTTAATCGGAAAAACCGAACGTGCCGGCTACACCATCGTGCCGCTGGATTTGCATTTTTCACGCGGAAAAATCAAGATGGAAATCGGTTTGGCAAAAGGTAAGAAACAGCACGACAAACGCCAGAGTATGAAAGAGGCGGATTGGAAACGCGAGAAACAGCGGTTGATTAAGCATACGCGCTGATGGGGGATGCGGTTTCAGACGGCATTTGAACAATGCCGTCTGACGGTTGTTTGGACAATGGTGTTGAAATACGAAACGGAAAAACAGGGCGGTTGCCCTGTTTTCTATTTGCGTAAAAGATGCGGATGACGGGAAGCGGAAAAACGGAAATGCCCGTCTTTGGCGAAATCGTAAACGTTGCTGACTGCCCTGATATGGTGGGGTGGTTCTTTTCCTTGTTTCAGACATTCGCGCGCTATTCTCCGTAGTTTCCGGTTAGCATGACGTTTGTCCTGTTTTTCGCTGACTGCCGTGGTTATAGGGGAAAAGGGGTGTTTTCTGTAACTTTTACTCATGATGGTCTCCCAGGTTGAAATACCTAGGTTTCCTTGAGTGCGATTCCGTACTTTGTCTTCATTAAAGTTTCCGTGATGTTTGAAATATATTTAGTAAATGCTGACCAGTACATTGCTATTTGAATGCTGGGCGGTTTTGTAAAAATTGCCGATTTTGTAAAAGTAGTCGGTAATTTCTTCTTTTATATCATCAATTTCATCTTCATAATCCCAAATGTCGGGGTAGATATGATGCTCTTTGCACACCTGCATACTGAAATGCTCCATTGCGCTTTTTATGTCGAAGCCTTCCAAAGCTGAGACGATTTCATGGATTTGGGCGGATTCGATATAAGCGGCGTATCCGTCGCCGTCCGAAATGGGTGTCGTTCCGACGATTGATTCGGATAACAGATTGCCCTTTAAGGGATTTTCTGCACTTGTTCCGGTCAGTACAAAATGCAAAACATCCCACATTTTATCGATGTCGAGACAGACGGCAGCCTCATCCTCCAAATCTTCCAGTTCTTCAAACAATTCTTGCCATTCGGTATCGGTGTTTTTAAGCAAAGCCAGTTTTTCATTATCGACCAGTTGATAGGTTGCTGTCATTCCCATGATATTTCCTATAATTTCATTTTAAATCAGTTATTTATGGAAGAAGTTTGCCCGGGTTCATGATGTTATATGGATCAAGGTGTTGTTTGATGCTTTTCATCAGGGCGATTTCGGCAGGGGTGCGTACTTTGTCCAGCCACTGTTTTTTGATGATACCTATGCCGTGTTCGGCAGCAATTGTACCGTTGCAGGCAAGAACGTTGCAATAGACTGTGCTGTTGATGTCGTTTTCGTAACGATAGACTTCATTGCTGAGGATTTCGGGCAGGAAAGTATTGTAGTGCAGGCTGCCGTCGCCCAGATGTCCGAAGCAGACGATTTGTATGCCTTTGAAATTCTGTTCCAAATCTTTGGCGCACCGGCGGACAAAGTCGGCAACGCGCCCGATAGGAACGGCAATATCGTGTTTGATGCTGGTGCCCAGTTTGCGTTGGGAGGCGGAAATGTTTTCGCGCAGTGTCCACATATTTGCACGTTCCTGTTCGGATTGTGCCAACACGCTGTCGGTAAATCCTTTTTTATAAAGAAATTCGACGAGCCGATCATTAAGGTTACTGTCGGGTAATGAGTCAGTCAACTCAAGTAAAATATGCCATTCTGAATGTGTCGGCAGGGGGAGTTTGCTGAATTCGGAAGACAACTCGGCGGCAAAACGTCCGACCAGTTCAAAACTGCATAGGCGTTCGGCAAAGTGCGCTTGGGTTTCGGTCAGTAGGCGGACGGCGGATTCGATGTTGGGTATGCCGACCCATGCCGTTGCTTTGTCCGAGGGACGGGCAAAAAGCTTGAGCGTGGCGGCAGTGATGATGCCCAGTGTGCCTTCGCTGCCGATAAACAGATGGCGCAAATCGTAACCCGTGGTGTTTTTGTGTAGCGGGTGAAGATGGGAAATCAGTTCGCCGTTGGGGAGGACGACTTCCAAACCGATAACCAGGTCGCGCATTGTGCCGTAGCGTAATACGTTCAAACCTCCGGCATTGCAGGCGATGTTGCCGCCGATTTGGCACGAGCCTTCGCTGGCGAGGCTGAGTGGAAACAGCCTGTTTGAGGCTTCGGCTGCCTGTTGGACGGTTTGGAGTACGGAACCTGCTTCGACGGTTATGCAGTTGTCTGACAAATTGATGCTGCGGATGCGGTTGAGTTTGGAAAGGTTCAGCAATACGCCGTTTTCCGATACTGCCGCGCCGCACAAACCGGTATTGCCGCCTTGAGGAGTTACCGAAATATGGTGTTGGTGGCAAAAGCGCATTATGGTTTGAACGCTTTCAACGCTGCGCGGCTGCAAAATGATGTCTGGTGCAGACGTAAAGCGGTTGCGCCGGTCTTTTAAAAGCGTCGGAGAAGGTTCGGTAATTTCATCTGCCGGCAGGAGTCGGGAAAATTCGGTATGCAGGTCAAGCATGTTTGTCGGAAGGGTAGGGAGGAGATTGAGGAAGGGAATCTGATGCCGTCTGAAAAATCAAAAAAGCAGGATACTGAACGTATCCTGCTTTTTTGCAAGCGAAAAATGCTTATTTTGCAGCTTCAGATGCAGCGGCAGGAGCTTCGGCAGCAGGTGCTTCAGCAGCGGGAGCTTCGGTAGAGGAAGCCTCAGCAGCAGGAGCTTCAGCGGCAGGAGTTTCGGTAGCGGAAGCTTCGGCAGCAGGAGTTTCGGTAGCGGAAGCTTCGGCAGCAGGAGCTTCAGTAGCGGGAGCTTCGGCGGCAGGTGCTTCGGCAGCAGGAGCTTCAGCGGCTTTTTCTCCGCCGCAGGCGGCCAGGGTCAAAGACAACAAAGCAGCGGCAAACAGGGATGTTTTCATTTTAGTAACCTTTAAAATCAATTTAAATCAAATTAGGGTAAAACAGTCATTATCGACCATCATTACAAACCAAGTTGAAAATTCATTGCTGAATTTTGCGTAATTATGCACCACGAAATAGGGGATTGCAACGGTGTGCAAATGGGAAAGCAGGTTTGAATGAAAAGTTTTTCCGCCGGACGAATGATAAATCCTGTAAAACGGTTTTGCTGTTAAAAAATCGATAGGGATGAATATTATAGAGATTAATATAATTCAGTATCTTGTATGATTTATTAAGGCGGATTGGGGAAGTCGGCAGACGGGTCGGAATGGTTTTTGAGAATGTTGTAAAAAAGTTACACCACAATAAAATAACAAAAATTTACATTGAAATATGTGCCGTACAGTTTATGAACAGGTTAACGGTAATCGGCCGGCGCGGCGGTTGTGTTAGAATGCGCCTGTAATCAATCTGCTGTTCCTGAAAGGACAAATATGGCTATCGTGAAGAATTCCGTGGTTTCGCTGCATTATGAGATGTATGATGCCAACAATCAGCTTTTGGACAAAACCGAAGAACCGATTGCGTATCTGCACGGCGGTTACGACGGCATTTTCCCTTTGGTGGAAGAGGCGTTGCACGGCAAGGATGCCGGCGATACGGTCGATGTGGTACTTTCGCCCGACGATGCGTTCGGCGAGCAGGATCCGGAGTTGGTCCGTATTGAAGATGCGGGCGTGTTCCCTGTTGAAGTCGAAGTCGGCATGATGTTTGAAGCCGACGATCCTGAAACCGGCGATGTTGTCGTCTATCGTGTAACCGATGTTGCCGACGGCAAGGCGGTGGTGGACGGCAACCATCCTTTGGCAGGCATGAAAATCCGCTTTAAGGCTACGGTTGAAAGCGTGCGCGATGCATCCGATGAGGAAATCGCACACGGTCATGTCCACGGTCCGCACGGTCATCACCACCACTGATTGCCGGCAGCTTGGAGGTATCTGATGCCGTCTGAAAAGGGTTTGTTCCGTTTCAGACGGCATTTTGTTTGATGGATGGAGAAGGTATGTCGGTTGGGCATTATGAGAATTTTCCCGTCGGTTCGCTGATTTTGCCGCGCAGGTTGAGGAAGCCGGTTCATGCGGTGTACGCGTTTGCACGGACGGCGGACGATATGGCGGACGAGGGCAGTATGCCGTCTGAAGCCAGGTTGGCGAAGTTGGAGGGTTTGCGGCGCGAGTTGGACGTGTTGGCATCGGGCGGCCGGTCGGCGTATCCTTTGATTGCACGATTGGATGCCGAGGCCGTTGTGCCGTTCGGTTTGGATTTGCAGCCGTTTTATGATTTGCTTTCGGCGTTTTCGCAGGACGTGGTCAAAACACGGTACGCGCATTTCGGCGAGCTGGCCGATTATTGCCGGCGTTCCGCCAACCCTGTCGGACGCATTATGCTGGCTTTGTACGGGAAAACGGATGCGGTGTGCGTGGCGCAAAGCGACGGCATTTGTACGGCTTTGCAACTGGTGAATTTTTGGCAGGATGTGGCTGTGGATTGGCAAAAGGGCAGGGTTTATATTCCGCAGGACGATTTGTTGAAATTCGGTGTTTCTGAGGAACAGATTGCGGCAGGACGGGCGGATGCGGCATTTCAGCGGCTGATGGCGTATGAGTGCCGGCGCGCATTCCGTATGCTGAAGGCGGGTTCGCCTTTGGCTCGCGAATTGAAAGGGCGTATCGGTTTGGAACTCCGTATGATTGTGTTGGGGGCGCAGTTGATTTTGCAGAAACTGGACGCGTGCGGCTACGATGTGTTTGCACAACGTCCGGTTTTGGATAAGAAGGATTGGTTGATTATGCTGAAACGCGCGTTGTGGAAATGATTTGGGGAAAATGAATGCCGTCTGAAAGGGGTTGTTCCGCTTCAGACGGCATTTTGCAGGCGGTCGGTATGGTCAGGCGATTTCATGCGGGTTCAACCTGGCTCGATCCTCTGCACCCAAGCCGATGAGTTTGCGCAGTCGGGTCATGTAGAAATTGACATCCAAACCGGTGCCGTAGCGTTGCGCCGTCCACAGTGTTTCCGCCAGTGCCTCCATCATTTCGTGTTCGGCTTCCGGCCAGCCGCGTTTGGCGCACAGGGTGTCGTGGATTGCGCGTATGCCGTGCGGCTGGTCTATGCCCGCCTGTTCTTGGACGGACAGATGCAGCGACATATGCAGGAAGGGGTTGCTTTCGCCGTTTTCCGGCAGCCAGTCGGTGTCCAGATGGTCTTCGATATGTTCGAGATAGCGGTGGTATTCGGGATGGGCCTCGACAATGCGGAGGGCTTTCTGTTCCAACGCGCCCAATTGCAGCGGATTGAGCCGCTGCTGCCACACGCGGGCGAAAAAGCGGCGGACATCGTGGGTATTGACATCGTACATGGCGGGTTCGATAAGATGTTTATGTAAATAGGTTCGGACAATGGCGGGTTTTACATAAATTAAATCCCGCCGTCAACCTTACCTTTTATAATGTGGACAAATTATTTGTCTGAAACGGATTCGATTATGAAAAAACTGATTTGCCTGTTCGCCGTATTTTTGATGTTGTGCGGACGGGCTTTCGCGCTGGATGCGAACGATCTGCTGCCGCCGGAAAAGGCATTCGTGCCGGAGCTTACCGTTGCCGACGACGGTGTGAACGTCCGTTTCAGGATTGCCGACGGATACTATATGTATCAGGCGAAAATCGTCGGCAAAACCGATCCGGCGGATTTGTTGGGACAGCCTTCTTTCAGCAAGGGCGAAGAGAAGGAAGACGAGTTTTTTGGCAGGCAGACGGTTTACCATCACGAGGCGCATGTTGCCTTTCCTTATGCAAAGGCTGTCGGCGAACCGTATAAATTGGTTTTGACCTATCAGGGCTGTGCCGAAGCCGGTGTGTGCTATCCGCCCGTGGATACCGAGTTTGATATTTCCGGCAACGGCACTTACCATCCGCAAACCGACGAACCGGCATCGGCCAAAGACCGCTTTTTGCAGCCTTCCGCCCCAAACGGCAGCGGGGCGTTGCCGCCCCCGAAGGGGGACGAGGGCGGCGACAGCCGTTTCAAGCTGTCTTGGGATACGCTCAACGCCAACCTGTTGGCGTTTTTTCTCGCCGGTTTGGGTCTGAGTTTTACCGCCTGTATGTATCCCCTGTTGCCGATTGTTTCCAGTATCGTGGTCGGTGACAAAAAGGCGGGCAAGGCACGGGCGTTTGTGCTGTCCGTCGTTTATGTTCAGGGTTTGGCTCTGACTTATACGCTGGTCGGCATTGTTGCCGGACTGACGGGCGCGCTGCTGACCGTATGGTTGCAGCAGGCTTGGGTCGTGTTGGCGGCATCGGCTTTGATGGTCGTCTTGGCACTGTCTATGTTCGGGCTGTTCAACATCCAGCTTCCCAACGCCGTACAGTCGTATTTCCAAAACCAGAGCAGCAAACTTTCAGGCGGTAAAATCGTTTCCGTCTTTATTATGGGCATATTGTCCGCGCTGATTGTCGGGCCGTGCGTCGCCCCGCCGCTGGCATTTGCCTTGGGCTATATCGGTCAGACGGGCGATGCGGTTTTGGGCGGTTTGGCACTTTACACTTTGGCGTTGGGCACCGGCGTGCCGCTGATTGCCATCGGCACGTTCGGCGGACATATCCTGCCTAAGGCTGGTGATTGGATGAATGCCGTCAAATACGCATTCGGCTTCATCCTGCTAGCCGTCGCCGTTTACCTCGCCACGCCGCATTTGCCCTATTATCTCGTCGTCGCGCTGTACACGCTGCTGATGCTGGTTCCTGCCTTTATGCTGCTGGTCAACGGACGCAGGCAGAAACGCCGTCCGAAAGCGGCGGCGTATGTGTTGGGCGGCATTTTGCTGATAGGCGGCGCGTGGTTCGGCTGGCAGGGCGCAAACGGCAAAACGACCGCGCTGCACCATTTCCTGACCCTCAATCCCCCGGCCGAAGCAGGCAAATCTTCGGAACACGGCAAAATGTTTGCCGATACTGCCGCGCTGAAGGCAGCGATGGATACGGCGTTGAAAGAACATCCCGACAAACCCGTCGTTTTGGATTTTTATGCCGACTGGTGCATTTCCTGCAAAGAAATGGCGGCATACACGCTCAATCAGCCGGAAGTGCATCAGGCGGTCGATATGGAACGCTTTTTCCAAATCGATGTAACCGCCAATACGCCCGAACATCAGGCGTTGTTGAAAGAATACGGTCTGTTCGGGCCGCCGGGCGTGTTTGTCGTCCGCGCCGACGGCAGCCGCAGTGAGCCGCTGCTGGGTTTTGTCAAAGCAGACAAGTTTATTGAGTGGTATGAACAGAACCGCTGATTCCGATGTTTCAAATGCCGTCTGAAGTTCTCAGACGGCATTTTTGTCAGAAAGGAAAACGGCAATATCCGCTATACACACGGAAGCGGTCCAAAGATGTGAAAACCATGTGTATAAGTCGGTTTTCGTATTGAAATTAAAAGATAAAAATACGATGATTAAAAAATAGGCATAAGAAAAGATAAACACAGCCGGTGTTTGCCGGTGTGTGTATCTTTTGTGGAAAAACATCTTAATGCCATGTATTTTATGGAAAATAATAACATGATTAAAAAATAGTCAATTATCAAGGTTCAGGTGGGGTAGCTGCAATCGTCAATGTCTGAAAAGAGGCAGTGCTGTTTAAGTATGGAAAGCCGGATATAGTGGATTAACAAAAATCAGGACAAAGCGACGAAGCCGCAGACAGTACAGATAGTACGGAACTGATTCACTTGGTGCTTGAGCACCTTAGAGAATCGTTCTCTTTGAGCTAAGGCGAGGCAACGCTGTACTGGTTTTTGTTAATCCACTATAAAAAAACTGCCTCCGGAAACGGAGGCAGTTCGCGTGAGGATAAAACCTTACAGACCGCTCAAACGGGCGGTATCGTGGGCAATCATCAGCTCTTCGTTGGTCGGAATGACCACGGCAACGGCTTTGCTGTCGGCAGTGGTAATCACGCCGGCGT
Source organism: Neisseria basseii (assembly GCF_962707005.1). Classification (NCBI taxonomy): domain Bacteria; kingdom Pseudomonadati; phylum Pseudomonadota; class Betaproteobacteria; order Neisseriales; family Neisseriaceae; genus Neisseria; species Neisseria basseii. The sequence continues at coordinate 27,877 of NZ_CAUIXH010000003.1, forward strand.
TTCCGAAGCGGGCTTTCAGGTTGGCTTCTTGGTCGATGTTCAGACCGAGGAAGCCCAAGTAGCCGATCACGCGTTCGCGGATGATGTCGGAGTTTTCGCCAATACCGCCGGTAAAGACCAGCGCGTCCAAGCCGCCTGCGGCAACCGCCATGCTGCCGATGTATTTGGCAAGGCGGTAGATAAACATATCCAAGGCCAATTTCGCGCCTTTATGCCCCTTGGCGGCTTCTTCTTCAATGGTGCGGCAGTCGTTGGACAGGCCGGACAGACCGAGCAGGCCGGATTTTTTGTTCAGCATTTCGGTGATTTGGGCAATGGTCATATTGGCGTTTTCGGCAAGGAAGCCGAATACGGAAGGATCGATGTCGCCGCTGCGCGTACCCATTACCAGCCCTTCCAGCGGGGTCAGACCCATGCTGGTGTCGCGGGATTCGCCGTTGGCGACGGCGGTGATGGACGCGCCGTTGCCCAAGTGGGCGATGACCATACGCAGGTCTTTTTTGTCTTTACCGAGGAAGCGTGCGGTTTCGTCGGCAACGAAGCGGTAGCTGGTGCCGTGCGCGCCGTAGCGGCGCAGGCCGTATTTTTCATAGTATTCTTGCGGAATGGCGTATTTGTAGGCGTGTTCCGGCATGGTTTGGTGGAAGGCGGTGTCGAAAACGACGACGTTGGGCAGGCCTTTGAAAATGCTTTGTGCGGCACGCAGACCCAAGAGGTGGGCGGGGTTGTGCAGGGGGGCGAGCGGGATGCATTTTTCGATGCCGGCAATGACTTCGTCGTCAACGAGGATGGATTCGCTGTACAGTTCGCCGCCGCTGACGACGCGGTGGCCGATGGCTCCGATACGGCTGTCGAGGCCGTGGGCTTTGAGTTCTTCCATCAGGGCTTCGACTGCGCCGGTGTGGTCGGGCTTGGCAGACAGGTCGACTTTGTGTTTTTCGCCGTTTACTTTGAATGTGATGTAGGCATCGGGCAGGTTGAGTTTTTCGGCAAGGCAGCTGAGCAGGACTTCGCCGCTATTGTTATCTAAGACTGCACCTTTGAGGGACGAGCTGCCGCAGTTCAAAACCAAGATTAATTTTTGGGACATTTTCTAACTCCGGAAAGTTTCAGACGGCATGGGGGTCGGACCCGGATACTAACCAAGTCCCGTGCCGAATCCGTTTTGCTTTCCTTGACGGGAAAGTAGTGGGGCCGACTGAAACGGTTGATGAATAAAAACGCGCTATTTTATCAAAAAACCGTTGCGGCTGCTTGGCTTAATCGGGCGTTTGCGTGAAAATGGCGGAAGTCGGGTATTTTGACGGGGAAGGGAAAATATGCGGGATGTCGGTATTTTTCGAGGTTGCGGAGAGGATTCTTTGCGTTTTTCCCGTTCAAGCTGGTACATTCGCCCTGTTTTTAGTTGATGCCGTCTGAAAAAGGCGGATGGGGGATTTATGCATTATTTCAGTATCCATACCCAATCGGGACAGCATATAGGCTTTTTCATCCTGCTTGCCGACGATGAGTCGGAGGCGCGGCCGCAGAGCGGACGTTTTGCCGTTAAATTGGAAGATGGAGCGGGCAACCATGTCCTGTCGCCGTTTGCCCAGACGGAAATTCCCCAATATTGGCGCGTGGTCAAAGACCGTATCGAGCTGTTTTTTGACGAAGCCCCCGTCGGAACTTTGCGTAACGAATATCTGACCGTATCGGGGCAGACTTTTGTTTTGAACGATTTGACAGGGAATATATGATGGAAAGTATGTTTATATTGGTGCCCATCAGCATTATTTTGGCATTTGTTATCGGCTGGTTTTTTTGGTGGTCGGGTAAAAACGGGCAGTTTGACGACTTGGAAGGGCCTGCGCACCGCATTCTGATGGATGATGATTCGACAAGTAAACTGGTTGAAAAAGAGAAGGAAAACGATGGACGCTAAAAAAGGCGGTTTGGGACTGGTCAAAAGCCGCCGTTTCGCCCCGCTTTTCGGCACGCAGTTTCTCGGTGCGTTCAACGACAATGTGTTCAAAACCGCGCTGTTTGTGATGATCGGGTTTTACGGTTTGGGAAAAAACGGCTTCCTGCCTGCCGGACAGATGTTGAATTTGGGTGCATTGCTGTTTATCCTGCCGTATTTCCTGTTTTCTGCACTGTCGGGACAGTTGAGCAATAAATTCGACAAGGCTGTTTTGGCACGTTGGATTAAGGTGCTGGAAATCATCATTATGGCGGTGGCGGCATACGGGTTTTATATCCGGTCAGCCCCGCTGCTCTTGCTCTGTCTGTTTTGTATGGGCGCGCAATCGACGCTGTTCGGCCCGCTGAAATACGCCATCCTGCCCGATTATCTCGACGACAAAGAGCTGATGATGGGCAACAGCCTGATTGAATCCGGTACGTTTATCGCCATCCTGTTCGGTCAGATACTGGGGACTGCGGTGGCAGGTGCGCCGCCTTATATTGTCGGGATACTGGTTTTGCTGGTCGCCGTCGGAGGGACGGCCGGCAGCCTGTTTATGCCGTCTGTACCCGCCAAGGCTGCCGATACCCAAATCGAGTGGAATATTGTCCGGGGTACAAAATCCCTGCTTCGTGAAACGGTGCGGCACAAACCCGTCTTTACCGCCATTATCGGTATTTCGTGGTTTTGGTTTGTCGGCGCGGTTTATACCACGCAACTGCCGACCTTTACCCAAATCCATTTGGGCGGCAACGACAATGTTTTCAACCTGATGCTTGCCCTGTTTTCCATCGGTATTGCCGCCGGTTCGGTACTGTGTGCCAAGTTCAGCAGGGAACGGCTGATGTTGGCTTGGGTAACGGTTGGTACGTTGGGTTTGACGGTTTGCGGCCTGGTTTTGGTGTGGCTGACGCACGGTCATCGTTTTGAAGGGCTGAACGGCATTTTCTGGTTCCTGTCACAAGGATGGGCATACCCCGTCATGCTGGTGATGATGCTGATCGGCTTTTTCGGCGGCTTCTTCTCCGTTCCGCTCTATACCTGGCTGCAAACCGCCAGCAGCGAGACTTTCCGTGCCCACGCTGTTGCCGCCAACAATATCATTAACGGTATCTTTATGGTTTCCGCCGCCGTTTTGAGTGCGGTGCTGCTGTTTTTGTTTGACAGCATTTCACTGCTGTATCTGATTGTCGCCTTGGGAAATATTCCGCTGTTGGCGTATTTGGTGAAACGTGAGAAGCGGTTTTTGGGAGTTGTGCCGGTTGGGGAAAAACGTTGAATGCCGTCTGAAAAAATTGTCCCCAAAATACACAATCCGCCTGTCCAATGTTGTGAACACGCTGTGAATAAGTGGGTTTGTACATTGAAATGAAAATAGAAAAATACGCTGCCTAAAAAATAGTCAGCAGATGGAAAATTTGAAGAAAGAAGCAGACATGATTCAACGCCAAATCATCCTCGATACCGAAACCACCGGCCTGTATGCCGACGGCGGCGACCGCTTGGTCGAGTTTGCCGGTCTGGAAATGGTCAACCGCCAAATGACCGACAAAAACCTGCACCTCTATGTCCACCCCGAGCGCGATATGCCCGAAGAGGCGGCACGCGTCCACGGCTTGACGATACAGGTTTTGGAAGAGAAAAATGCGCTGCCGTTTGCAGAGGTCGGCAGGCAGATTGCCGATTTTCTGCGCGGTGCGGAGTTGATTATCCACAATGCCAAATTCGACGTGGGCTTCCTCAATATGGAGTTTCGCCGGATGGGGCTGCCGACTGTCGAGGAACTCGGCTGTACCGTTACCGATACCCTGGCGATGGCGCGCGAAATGTTCCCCGGGCAGAAAGCCAGCCTGGATGCCCTGTGCAACCGTTTTTCCGTCGACCGCAGCAAGCGCGTCTTGCACGGCGCACTGATTGACTGCGAACTTTTGGGCGAGGTCTATCTTGCCATGACACGCCAGCAGTTCGACTTGATGGGGGAGACCGCAGAGGAAAAAATGGAAACCAAACCCGTGGCGCATACCGAAACCAAACGCAGCGGCAAACTGAAAGTCATCAGGGCGGACGAAAACGAGTTGGCGGAACACGGGCAATATTTGGACGGCTTGGGCGAAGCCTGTATTTGGCGTAAGGAAGCCGTGCCGTCTGAAAACGGCGGGGAAAACGCATGAAACGCAAAAATATTGCCCTGATTCCCGCTGCGGGCATCGGGGCGCGTTTCGGTGCGGACAAACCCAAGCAGTATGTCGAAATCGGCGGAAAAACGGTTCTGGAGTATACGGTTTGCATTTTTCAAAATCATCCGTCCATCGATATGACGGTTGTCGTCGTATCGCCGGAAGATGTCCTTGCCGATGGTTTTCAGACGGCATTTGCCGGTGTGGAAGTCTGGAAAATCGGAGGGCGGAGCCGCGCCGAAACTGTCCGCAACGGTGTGGCAAAACTGTTGGAAACCGGTTTGGCGGCGGAAACCGACAATATTCTGGTACACGATGCCGCCCGATGCTGCCTGCCGTCTGAAGCTCTGACGCGGTTGATAGAACAGGCGGGCAACGCTGCCGAAGGTGGGATTTTGGCAATTCCCGTTGCCGATACGCTCAAACGTGCGGACGGTGGGAACATTAGTGCAACTGTCGACCGTTCGGGGCTTTGGCAGGCACAAACGCCGCAGCTTTTCCGCGTCGGGCTACTGTGCCGCGCATTGGCTACGGAAAACTTGGAAGGCATTACCGATGAAGCCTCTGCCGTCGAAAAATTGGGCATCCGCCCTTTGCTGGTGCAGGGCGACGCGCGTAATTTGAAACTGACGCAGCCGCAGGACGCATACATCGTCAAGCTGCTGCTCGATGCCGTCTGAACTTCAATTCAAACCATCAGGAACACAAACGATGACAAACATCCGTATCGGACAGGGCTACGATGTCCACCAACTGAGCGAAGGCAGAAAGCTGATACTTGGCGGAGTTGAAATCCCATTTGAAAAAGGACTGCTCGGACATTCCGATGCCGACGCGCTGTTGCACGCCGTTACCGACGCGCTGCTCGGTGCGGCAGGTTTGGGCGATATCGGCAGCCATTTCCCCGATACCGCCGCAGAGTTCAAAGATGCGGACAGCCGCGTCCTGCTGCGCGATGCCTATCGGAGCGTTCAAGCTAAGGGGTGGCAGGCGGTCAATGTCGATACGACCGTGATTGCACAGAAACCCAAGCTCGCGCCGCACATTCCGCAAATGCGTGCCAACATCGCCGCCGATTTGGGTATCGATATTTCGTGCGTCAACATCAAAGGCAAAACCAACGAAAAACTCGGTTATCTCGGGCGCATGGAAGGCATAGAGGCGCAGGCGGCGGTATTGCTGGTACGGATTTGAACGCGGCGGGCAGGACGTGCAAAAAAATGTTAAGATGGCGGCTGTTTGTTGATACGGTTTCCCAAAGGACAAAAATATGACGACACAAGACGAACTCAAGCGCATCGCCGCCGAAAAAGCAGTCGAATTCGTACCCGAAAATGAATATATCGGCATCGGTACCGGCTCGACCATCAACTTTTTCATCGAAGCCTTGGGTAAGAGCGGCAAAAAAATCAAAGGCGCGGTATCTACTTCCAAAAAATCCAGCGAACTGCTTGCCCAATATGATATTCCCGTCGTTTCTTTGAACGAAGTATCGGGGTTGGCGGTCTATATCGACGGTGCGGACGAAGTCAACCACGCCCTGCAAATGATTAAGGGCGGCGGCGGCGCGCACCTCAACGAAAAAATCGTCGCCAGCGCATCAGAAAAATTCGTCTGCATTGCGGATGAAAGCAAATATGTTTCACGTTTGGGCAAATTCCCTCTGCCCGTGGAAGTCGTCGAAAGCGCGCGCTCCCTTGTTTCGCGCAAACTGCTCGCTATGGGCGGACAGCCCGAACTGCGTATCGGCTACACCACGTTTTACGGCAACCAAATCGTCGATGTCCACGATTTGAATATCGATCAGCCGCTGACGATGGAAGACGAAATCAACAAAATCACCGGCGTACTCGAAAACGGCATATTCGCCCGCGATGCCGCCGACGTGTTGATTTTAGGTACGGAAGAGGGCGCGAAAGTCATCTATCCCTGCCAAGGGTAATCCTGACGTTAAGATGCCGTCTGAAATCCGGTTCCGATATGTTCAGACGGCATCGGCATTTGAAAAATATGCAGATTAAAAAAATCATGAAATGGCTTCCCGTCGCCCTGTCGCTTTTGGGCGCGTTGGGTTATACGGGATACGACAGCGAGCTTGTCCGTACCGGTATTGCCGTACTGAATGAATTGGGTGTAGAGGAGGGGGCGGGTAGGTACGAAACACCCGCCCGCCGACGGGCATCGGCGAAATCCGGCCACAGCTACACAGGCACGGTGTCCAAAGTCTATGACGGCGACACCCTGCACGTCATCGACGGCGACGGCGCGAAACACAAAATCCGTATGGCGTATATCGACGCGCCGGAGATGAAACAGGCTTACGGCACGCGTTCGCGCGACAACCTGCGCGCGGCGGCGGAAGGCAGGAAGGTCAGCGTGCGCGTGTTCGACACCGACCGCTACCAGCGCGAAGTGGCGCAGGTTTCTGTCGGCAAAGCCGATTTGAACCTGATGCAGGTGCAGGACGGGGCGGCGTGGCATTATAAAAGTTATGCTAAAGAACAGCAGGATAAGGCGGATTTTGCCGACTATGCCGACGCTCAAATTCAGGCGGAAAGGGAACGCAAAGGATTGTGGAAAGCTAAAAATCCTCAAGCGCCGTGGGCGTACCGCCGGGCAGGCAGGAGCGGCGGGGGCAATAAGGATTGGACGGATTCCGTGGGCGAATGGTTGGGCATTTGGTAAAGACACTGCACGGCTTTGAACGGCAAATGCCGTCTGAAAACCGCGCGCCCTGCATTTTTTGCGGAAACGCGCAACCGCCGTCTGCCGCGATAAAAAAGTTCAGGCGGCGGTTTTTACGGTAAAATGGCGGATTGTTTGTAAACGGCGGCAGTTCCGCCGATTTTTGATACGGACGGTATATGGATTTTCGTTTTGATATTATTTACGAATACCGCTGGATGTTCCTTTACGGCGCACTGGTGACCTTGGGGCTGACGGTCGTGGCAACGGCGGGTGGTTCGGTATTAGGGCTGTTTTTGGCGTTGGCGCGCCTGATTCACTTGGAAAAAGCCGGTGCGCCGATGCGCGTGCTGGCGTGGGCGTTGCGTAAGTTTTCTCTGTTGTACGTTACCCTGTTCCGGGGCACGCCGCTGTTTGTGCAGATTGTGATTTGGGCGTATGTGTGGTTTCTGTTTTTCGTCCATCCTTCAGACGGCATTTTGGTCAGCGGCGAGGCGGCAGTCGAGCTGCGTCGGGGATACGGCCCGCTGATTGCCGGTTCTTTGGCACTGATCGCCAACTCGGGGGCGTATATCTGTGAGATTTTCCGCGCGGGCATCCAGTCTATAGACAAAGGGCAGATGGAGGCGGCGCGTTCTTTGGGTATGACTTATCCGCAGGCGATGCGCTATGTGATTCTGCCGCAGGCATTGCGCCGTATGCTGCCGCCTTTGGCGAGCGAGTTCATCACGCTCTTGAAAGACAGCTCGCTGCTGTCGGTCATTGCCGTGCCGGAGTTGTCCTATGTTCAGAAAACGATTACGGGCCGGTACTCGGTTTATGAAGAACCGCTCTATGCCGTCGCCCTGATTTATCTTCTGATGACGACTTTCTTAGGTTGGATATTCCTGCGTTTGGAAAAACGTTACAATCCGCAACACCGCTGATTGGAGCCATATCAACAAAAAGCTGCCCGAGTATTCATTTGAGGCAGCTTTTTTGTGGCAAATTTATAGTGGATTAACAAAAACCAGTACGGCGTTGCCTCGCCTTAGCTCAAAGAGAACGATTCTCTAAGGTGCTGAAGCATCAAGTGAATCGGTTCCGTACTATTTGTACTGTCTGCGGCTTCGTCGCCTTGTCCTGATTTTTGTTAATCCACTATAAATTCAAAGAGAAAACGCCCTATGCCGTCTGAAAGCCTTTCAGACGGCATCTGTCAGCCTCATGCAAGAGGGAATCCCATTTGTTTGGTTTCAATTTTTTTGGATGATGTATGAGCCGTCATTCCCGCGCAGGCGGGAATCCTGTCCGTTCGGTTTCCGTTGTTTTTGAGTTTCGGTTTTTCCGATAAATTTCTGTGGCTTTGGATTCCCGCTTTTGCGGGAACGACGAATCCATCCATACGGAAACCTGCACCACGTCATTCCTACGAACCTACATCCCGTCATTCCCACGAAAGTGGGAATCCAGAACGTAAAATCTGAAGAAACCGTTTTATCCGATAAGTTTCCGCACCGACAGACCTAGATTCCCGCCTGCGCGGGAACGACGGCGGCGGCGTTTCAGTTATTTCCGATAAATTCCTGTGGCTTTGGGTTTCCGGATTCTCGCTTTCGCGGGAATGACGGCGGAGGAGTTTTGGTTTTTCCGATAAATTCCCGTGGCTTTGGGTTTCCGGATTCCCGCTTTCGCGGGAATGACGGCGGATGGTTTCTGTTTTTTTTTGATAACTTCCTGTGATTTTGGATTTTTGGATTCTTATAAGGCAATTTATCGGAGATGATGAATGTGGGTCGGTCTGTCTGCAAAATGCCGTCTGAAGGCTGTTGGTGCGTTCAGACGGCATTGTTGTTATTTGATTTTGAAGTGCAGCCAGGCGACGTGCCCCTGTTTGAGGTAGCGGAAGGTTTCATTGAGGTTGCCGACGGGCGGCGGATGGTCGCCGACGATGATGACTTCCGTGCCTTTCATTTCGGGGCGTCGGATCAAATCCGCCAGTTGGTCGAAGAATTGGGTGTGCAGGCTGAAGTTGCGGCAGAGGTCGGTTTCGGCGGGCAGGCCGTATTCGGTGCATTTGAGCCTGTGGTTGAAAATGTCGGATTCGGGATAGTCGGCGTGGCTGGTCAGCGTCATCCAGTAAAACAGTCCCTTGTCGTGTTTTTTGAAAAATGCCGACACTTCGCCGAACAGCTCGCTGTCGCACACGCCGCCGAAAATGGCGCAGGTTTTTTTACCGATCAGGTTTTCGGCGGTTTTGATTTCTTGAAAGCCCGCCCTCGGATACCAGCTGAAGCGGTCGTAAAGCGAACTGCCCGCGCCGTGCATCGCAAAGGTGGCGTAACCTTCTTGTTTCAAACGGTTGGGGAGGCAGCGGGCAAATTTTTCGTCGGGCGCGCGGCGCAGTGCGAACCCGCGCAAACCGCCGTAGGCGCACAATTCGCGCATTTCGCCTTCGACCGTCGCGCCGATAAAGGGAAAACTGCCGCTTTCCCAAACCGAAAAACGGTCTTTTTGCGCCAGCAGTTTGGCAAAAGTGGCGTTTTGAAGTTCGGGATTGGCCGGCAGCCCCCAAGATTCGGCGATGATAAAGAGGATTTTTTGAGATTTCGGCTCGTTCAGATGCGTGGCGGCACGCTGCTGATTGCCCAAGGGGAGGAAGACGGGATCGACCAGACCGGCGGTAATAAAGTCGGCATTCTGGCTGACGGTGTAGAGCATCGCCTGACTTTTGGCGTAATAGAAGTTGTTTGCGCCGAAGATATTGGCCATCCGCCCACGGTCGTAGTAACTCAAATGGCCGGTGAAATAGCCGGCTGCCGCCACGACGGCGGCACAGGCGGCAATGTGTCGGAAGTCGGTTTTGGCGGCGGCTTTCTGCAACACAAACGGCATTGCCAGCATATACAGCAGCAACAGTCCGGTCATTATCTGATAAGGGGCGGGGGCGGTCAGGATGAAGGGGACGAGGTTGATGGCACCGATGAGGTCCATAAAAGGGAAGAGCTGGATCACCATCATCAGCCCGTCAAACAAAACCGCCAGCCAAAATGCCAATACGCCGGCGATTTTGACGAAACGCCAAGGCAGGGCAATCAGCAGCGCGGCAGGAAGGTAGTCCAAATTGACAATAGGGCGGGCGGTGGCGGTCAGCAGTGCCAAAACCCAAAATACCGCATTGGGGGCCAGCAGGATCAGCAGGGACAGCAGCAGCCGTTTCGGCAGGAATGGCGGCAGCGTCCATTGTTTGGAGAGCAGGGCGTGAATATTCATTGTATTTCCTTTTCGGTTGAAACTTCGCCACTCGGACATCTGTCCTTCGGGGCGGCAGGATCAGACTTTATTTGGGAGGCGCAACCCCTTCCAAATCAGGGCAACACATAGGGCGGTGCTTTATATGTCGTCCTGTGTGTTGAAACATCTGCATTTCTTTCTGAAACAGGGGTATTTAAAACAGAGAACCGGATGGCGGAACGATGCCGTCCGGGCGCGAAAATACGGCACGGTGCGGCAGGGGGCGCGCACGCGTGTTGAGGGAAGGAAAACAGGGAAAGGAGGCGGGCTGAAACCCTGCCTGAAGAAAAGGCGGGTTTGAGGGGCGGAAAAAGGGGAATGCGCCGCGCGGAAAGTGCGTGCGTCGGCAGGAAGGGGGTTATAATTTTTTGCTTGCTTGCTTGCTTGCTTGCTTGCTTGCTTGCTTGCTTGCTTGCTTGCTTGCTTGCTTGCTTGCTTGGCGTTTGTTTGTTTCGCATTTTGGGAGGGACGGCGGATACGGTGTATCGCGCCGCTTTTTTCAGATTCGGATAAGGATGGCGGGGCTGTTGTCCGCAATCGGGCGGTGCGGTTTTACATTACGTCCAACACATTGATGCCCAGCAAATCCAAGCCTTGTTTCAGCGTGTCGCCGGTGAGTTTTGCCAGTTGCAGGCGGCTGTTGCGGCTTGCGCCTTCGGCTTTGAGTATCGGACAGGCTTCGTAGAAGCGGCTGAATAGGGTCGCAATTTGATAGAGGTAGGCGGCGAGGTAGTGCGGATACGCCGTGTCCGCCACGCTTTGCAGCACGTCTTCAAATTTCAGCAGCTCGGCGGCAAGCTGTTTTTCCAGCGGTTCGGTTAAAACGGTTGGCGCAGTTGCGTCCCATTCGCCTGCTTTGCGGAACATGCTTTGCACGCGTGTGTAGGCGTATTGCAGGTAAGGAGCGGTATTGCCTTCAAACGAAAGCATGGCATCCCAATCGAACACATAATCGCTGGTGCGGTTTTTGCTCAAATCGGCGTATTTGACCGCGCCGATGCCGACGGTTTTGCCGATTTTCGTCGCCTCATCCGCGCCCAATCCGGGATTTTTCTCTTTCACCAAAGCGGTGGCGCGCTCGACGGCTTCGGTCAGCAAATCGACCAGTTTTACAGTGTCGCCGCTGCGTGTTTTGAACGGTTTGCCGTCTTTGCCCATCATCGTGCCGAAGCCGATAAACTCGGCTTTTGCATCTTCCGGCAAATAGCCTGCTTTGCGGGAAGTGGTAAAGAGTTGCTCGAAGTGCAGGGCTTGGCGATGGTCGACGACGTAGAGCAGGCGGTCGGCTTTCAGACGGCCTATGCGGTAGCGCAGACACGCCAAATCGGTGGAAGCATAAAGGAAGCCACCGCCTTGTTTTTGCACGATAAATGCGGCGGGTTCGCCCTCTTTGTTTTTAAACTCGTCCAAGAACACAACTTTCGCGCCGTCGTCTTCGACCGCCAGACCTTTTTGAACCAAATCATCGACCACGGCTTGCAAATCGTCGTTGTACTTCGATTCGCCCGCCACGTCTTCGGGGCGCAGCTTCAAGCCCAGCGTGTTATAAACGGCTTGGGCGTGCGAGAGCGAAATATCGACAAACTGTTTCCATAATGCCAATACGGTTTCATCGCCGCCTTGCAGCTTCACAACGTATTCGCGCGCGGTGTCGGCGAAGGCAGGATCTTCGTCAAAGCGCACTTTGGCGGCGCGGTAAAACTGCTCCAAATCCGCCAGCTCGAACGCGGCATTGTCTTTCTGCTGCTCGACCAAATAAGCAACCAACATGCCGAATTGCGTACCCCAGTCGCCGACATGGTTTTGGCGGATGACGGTGTTGCCCATAAATTCCAACACGCGCGAAATACTGTCGCCGATGATGCTGGAACGCAGATGGCCGACGTGCATTTCCTTCGCCAGATTGGGCGAGGAATAGTCGATGACGACGGTTTGCGGTTTGTCGGTTTGCGCTATGCCGAAACGCGCGTCGTTCAAGACCGTCTGAATGTTGTGGGCGAGGAATTCAGGACGCAGGCGCAGGTTGATAAAGCCGGGTCCGGCCACTTCCGCGCTTTCGATGACGGCGTTGCCCGCCAATGCGTCGGCGACCTTTTGCGCCAGTTCGCGTGGATTTTGTTTGGCTTTTTTCGCCGCACCCATCACGCCGTTGATTTGGAAATCGCCGTGCTCGGCGTTTTTGGTCGGCTGCAAAACAACGGGGCTGCCGGCGATGCCTGCGGCGGTAAAGGCGGCGGCGGCTTCGTGTTCGACGGTTTGATGTAGGTTCATGAAGTTCGGTCTTTCGGTTAAATTCAAATCAGGCGGTATTTTAAAAGAATTTGTACGGCAGAAACAGGAATTGTGCGCTTTTTCTGCCGGTTTACGGCGTTCCGGGCTCGGGTACGCCGAACACTTGGCGCAGGTAGGCGAGGAAGGTGCTGTTGTTGGTCATGGTTTTGCCCGGCGAGTCGGAGAGCTTGGCGACGGACTGACCGTTGCATTCGACCAGTTTCAACACGATATTCAAAGGCGTATGCCCCATATCGTTGGTCAGGTTGGTGCCTATTCCGAAACTGGTTTTGAAGCGGTCTTTGAAATATTGGTGCAAAGCCCAAGATCGGTCGATATCCAGCCCGTCGGAGAAGGTCAGCATTTTGGTCCGGCTGTCGATTTTGAGTTTTTTATAGTGCGTGTAGGCTTTGTCCCCCCATTCGTAGGGGTCTCCGCTATCATGCCGCAAACCGTCGAAGAGCTTGGCGAAATAAAGGTCGAAATCGCGCAAGAAGGCATCCATGCCGACCACGTCGGTCAATGCGATACCGAGGTCGCCGCGGTATTCGTGTACCCAGCTTTCGAGCGCGGCTTTTTGGAAATTCCGCAATTGTACGTCGAGGGCCTGGAATGCCTGAAGGAACTCGTGCGCCATGGTGCCGATGGGGGTAATGCCGAGTTTTTTGGCGAGATAAACGTTGCTGGTCCCGCGTACGATGCCGGGGGCGGCTTCAAGCAGGGTGCGTATGACGTGTTCCTGCCATGGGAGGTTGTAGCGGCGGCGTGTGCCGAAGTCGGAAATCAGGAAGGGCGGATCGTCCGGATTCTGTGTGGCGGCTATTTCTTTCAGACGCGCGGCTTTGGCTTGAAGCCGGCGTTCGCCTTCTTCGATAACGGCGGGGGTTTCCAGCCGGCGGAAGTAAAGTTCGTTGACAATGGCGAGGATGAAGATTTCAAAAAACATCGCCTGTATCATTGGGCCTTCGATGCGGATGTTCAGACGGCCTTCGGCATCGGGGCTGACTTGTACGAAGCGGCGTTGGAGCTGGAAGAGTTCGAGATAATCGACAAAGTCGCTTTTAATGAAGCGGAGGGAGCGCAGATAGCCGAGTTCGTCGTGGGTGAAGCGCAGGCGGCAGAGTGCGTCGAGTTCGGCTTCCAAGTCTTCCCTGATGTCGGCAAGCGGATAGACGGTCGAGGCGTCGCGGCAGCGGAATTCGTAAAGGCTGTGCGTCTGCGGAAACTGGTGCAGGACTACTTGCAGCATAGTGAATTTGTAGAGGTCGGTGTCGAGCAGCGAATGTATGATGCCGGTCATATGGCGTGTCTCCCGATTTCTGTTGGCGGCTTGGGGCGTATTAGAACACATCGCGCCCGCCCCGTGTGCCGAAAATGCCGTCTGAAGGTCTTTCAGACGGCATGGTTTCAGGGTTTCTTCCTTACGGCCGCATTGAGCAGGCAGCCTAAGGCAAAGCAGGTTAAAGAGGGAATAATCCAACCCAGTCCTATGCTGTATAGGGGAAGGGCTTTGTCGATGGCTTTTGCTGCCGTTTCGCTGAAACCGAAGGCGGTTTTGTAGGCATCGAGCAGACCGACCGCCAGTGCGGGCATCATAGTGCAGAAATAGACGATGCGGCTGCTGCCGAACAGCCTGTCGGTCAGGGTCAGCAGGATGAGTACGATGGTCAGCGGATAAAGCAGCATTAGCATGGGGACGGAAATCTGCAGGATGGCGGACAGCCCCTTGTTTGCCAAGATGATGGAAACTAGCGTATTGATGATGACGAAGGTTTTATAGGAAATACCCGGACAGAGGCGGTTGAAGTATTCGGCACACGAAGTAACCAGGCCGACAGCGGTGGTCAGGCAGGCAAGCAGTACGATAACGCCCAGCAGCAGGTTGCCGCCCAGTCCGAAATAGTATTGTGCCGATTTCGACAATACCAGCGCGCCGTTTTCCTGCAAACCGATTCCCGCCACACTGGTCGCCCCCATATAGCCTATCAGCAGGTAAACCGCAGCAAGGCAGCCTGCAGCCATCAGGCCTGATATGGCGGTGGTTTTCAGCAGGTCCGAACGGTTGTCGACACCCATGGCGCGGACGGCGTCGATAATGATAATGGCAAATACGAGCGAGGCGAGGGCGTCCATCGTGCCGTAGCCTTCCAAAATGCCTTTAATCATCGGGCGGACGGCAAAATCGCCTTGTGCGGCGAGCGGTGTGCCGATGGGGTTGAGTGTGGCATAACCGACCAATACGGCGATGGTCAGCAGGAGTGCGGGTGTCAGGATTTTTCCGATGCGGTCAACCAATTTGCCCGGAGAGATCGAAAGCCAGTAGGTCAGGCCGAAAAAAAGCAGGCTGAATACTGCCTGAGCCATATTCGGGGGAAGGTTGCCGATCAGCGGTAAAACGCCGATTTCAAAGGAAACCGTCGCCGTCCGGGGCAGGGCGAACAGCGGGCCGATGGCAAGGTAGAGGGAGGCGGCAAACGCTATGCCGTACCAGGGGGCGACACGCGAGGCGAGTGCTTCGACATCACGGGAACCCGAGTAGCCGATGGCGATTACGCCCAGTAGCGGCAAGCCTGCGCCGGTCAATAAGAAGCCGGGCATGGAAATCAGCCAGTTTTCGCCTGCCTGCTGACCGAGATAGGCGGGATAAATCAGGTTGCCCGCACCAAAAAACAGGGCAAACAGCATCAGTCCGACCGCCCATAATGAGGCTTGGTTTTGTTTGCTTGTCATCATGTTCCTTTTAAATAGGTCAATCCGGTGTTTCTGTCCCGGTCATGCCGTCTGAAGGCGTTTCTTGATGATTGAGGCTGATTCGGATTTCTCCGAAACCGTCTTCCTGTACGATTCTGACCAATCCTTCCTTGGCAAGCTCCAGCAGCGCGATGAAGTTGACGACCACGTAAGCCGCACCCTGTTCGGGATTGAACAGGTCGTGAAACCTGCATATTCCGTGTCCGTTCAAACGGCGCAGGATTGCCGTCATTTGCGCGCGCACGGAAAGGGTTTCTTGGATGACTTCGTGGCTGCGCGTGTGTTTTGCCCGCGACAAAATCCCCAACCATGCCTGCGTCAAATCGGCGATGTAAACCTCGGGCAGCTTCGTCTCGACCGCAATTTCCAGCGGCAGGCATGCCCACGCGAAATCCCGTCCGGCTCGGGGCAGCGCGTCCAACCCTTGTGCCGCCAGCTTCATCTGTTCATAAGCCAACAGGCGGCGCACCAACTCGGCACGCGGGTCGGCTTCTTCGTCTTCGACGGCTTCGGTACGCGGCAGCAGCAGGCGCGATTTGATTTCAATCAGCATTGCCGCCATCAAAAGATATTCTGCCGCCAAATCAAACTGATAAGCTTCCATTTGGGCAATATAGTGCAGATACTGTTCGGTAATCTTCACCATCGGAATATCGAGAACATCGATGTTCTGCTTGCGGATCAGGTAGAGCAGCAGATCCAAAGGGCCTTGAAAACTGCCCAATACGACTTTCAGCGCGTCGGGCGGGATAAACAAATCCTGCGGCAAATCGGTAACGGGTTGACCGAATACCCATGCGACAGTGTGCTCGGATGGTGCGGATGGGGCAGGGATGGGCGGCATGGCGTGAATCGGTAAGTGGATTTTAATATAAGTTTACAAAAAAACAATCTGCCGGCATTCACGCATAATGTGGCCGGCAAATGTTCAGACGGCATTATAACGGCTTTTAAATGCAAATGTTTTGAAAAGGAGTAGATTGCGAATACGGTTTTAGGCGTGCCGATGTTGGTTTTTCTGAACCGACAGCTTGATTGCCGCCTTCAGGTAGTCGGCCACCAAACCGGGATGCCGGTTCAGATAGCCTATGGATTCTTTTTTCAAATCCTTGAAACGTTCATCGTAGCGTTTGTCTTTCGCGAATTCGATGATGCGCCCTATATTTTGACGGCACTCTTGCTAAAACCCCTTAATTAATATAAATGTCTGAATTTTAAGTTTCTTGAGACAATATAATCAGTACTGGCTCTATCTATATAACCAGTAGCTTCTTTTACTTCAATATTATCTACATTACCGTATATTACAGGTAGCGACCCATAAATGATAAATTTATTCCCCAAAATTTTTTTACTAATTGATATATCATCTTCCATAAGTAATTCAGCGTAATTTTTAGCTCTTACTTGAAATCTAAACAATATTTTTCCTGCGTAAATTCTCGCATATATGGGAGAGTTTATACCATAATCTTTGTATAGATGAACAATAGAAATACATTGTTCATCTATGCAATAATAAGCTACTTTTTGTTGGTCAAGATAACGGCAATATATGTAATACATACTGCAAAGTATTACCACTAATAATGTAAAACTTGTTCTTAGGATACATATTTTGCGATAACGTATCTTATGGTATATACCATATACTACAAAAAATATCGGAATAAGCATTAGTAATAAAAATGAAAAAATAACTAAATTATTAACGAATTCCATTAAATAGCTTTCCGATACTTGGTATATTATTAGGAATCATATATTTTATGTTATTTCTTATCCGTATCCTTTGTTGTCCTAAATCATAACCATAGTTTGTTCAAATGCCGTCTGAATCCTGTTTCAGACGGCATTGCTTATTTTTTGCCTGCGATGTGTTCCACCGCCGCCTGTGCGCAATACAGTCCGAACGAAGCGGTAACGAGCATACTTGCGCCATAGCCGGCGCACGACAAGCCCTGCGGTGCGGCATCGGTAGAACACGCCGCGCCCAATTGCGGCGGCGTGATGTTTTCGGTTGAGAACACGCAGGGCACGCGCATTTTTTCCTTAGTATCGCGGCTGAAGCCGTAGCGTTTCCGCAAGGTGTAGCGCAGGTTGGCAAGCAGCGGGTCGTGGGTTACGCGGCTCAAATCGGCGGTTTGAATCAGGGCGGGATTTTTCTGTCCGCCTGCTCCGCCGCTGATGATAAAAGGCTGACGGTTTTTCACAAAATAAGCAGCCATTGCCGCTTTGACGCGGACTTGGTCGATGGCGTCAATGACGAAATCAAAGCCCTTGCCAAACAGGGTTTCGATATTGTCTTCACTGACAAAATCTTCAATTTCAAATACTTCGCATTGCGGATTGATTTGTGTAATGCGTTCGCGCAAGGCGGTAACTTTCGCTTTGCCGAAGTCGTCGGTCAGGGCGTGCAGCTGGCGGTTGACATTGGATTCGGCAACGTTGTCCAAATCAATCAAAGTCAAACGCCCGATGCCCGTCCGCGCCAAAGCCTCGACCGCCCACGAGCCGACACCGCCCACGCCGACTACGCAGACGTGTGCCTGTGAAAAGTGCGCCAAGGCAGAGTCTCCGTAGAGTCTGGCGATGCCGCCGAAGCGTCGCGAAGAGGTCAAAGCGTTGTCGGACATGGTCGAATCCTGCAAGATTGCGTCAAATCAAAAAGTGAGCGAAAGCCGGCAAAAAATGCCTGACTGCACGAAAGCGGCATATTATACTGGAAAGCAGTCAGGCTGTTCGGCTGTTGTATAAAGCCCGACAGCGGGTCTATAATGAAACGGCGCAAGCTGTCCCTGCGCCCATCCGACAAGACGGCACCGCGAGGCGGTGCAAAAGGAGAATACGATATGTACAAACATCTGGTTGTTGCCGTTGACGGCAGTGAAACGTCCATCAATGCCCTGAAACACGCCGCCGAGCTTGCCGGGGTCAACGGTGCGCGCCTGACTTTGGTGCACGTTGCCAATCCTGCCGAATATATGGCACTTGCCCCCGAATTTTTGCAACACGAAAGTTACGAGGCCGCCGCCGTCGCGCAAGGCAACGAGGTTTTGGATGCCGCCGAGCGCACCGCCCGGGAACTGGGTGTGGAAAATACCGTCAAACACCTGCTGGTTGCCAATAAGGGTGCGCGTGAAATGGCGCAGGATTTGGTCGATTATGCCGACGAAAACGGTGCCGACCTGCTGGTGTTGGGCACGCACGGGCGCACCGGGCTGATGCACCTTTTGATGGGCAGTTTCGCCGAAACCGTCATGCGCCAAAGCCATCTGCCGCTTTTGATTATCCGCAGCAAAGCCGAAGAGGTGTAGAAATTTTCAGTTTGAAGGCCTTAAATGTGATTTTTCATATTTAAGGCTTTTTAATTTATCTGTTTTTAACGGGAGGGCAGTATGCCTGATTACATCCGCACCTCACGCGCCGCCGACAGCCTGCGCGATATCAAAATCACCCCTCATTTCCTGCCGCATACGGGCGGTTCGTGCCTTATTGAATGCGGCAACACCAAAGTCATCTGCACAGCTTCCATAGACGAAAACGTCCCGCCGTTTCTGCGCGGCAAAAACCAAGGCTGGGTAACGGCGGAATACGGTATGCTGCCCGCCTCCACCGCTTCGCGTATGCGCCGCGAAGCTTCGGCGGGCAAACAGTCTGGGCGCACGCAGGAAATCCAACGCCTTATCGGACGGTCGCTGCGCGCGGTCGTGGATATGGAAAAACTCGGCGAACGACAAATCCTGATTGATTGCGATGTGATTCAGGCGGACGGCGGCACGCGCACGGCTTCGATTACCGGTGCGTTTGTCGCGCTGCAAATCGCCGTCGGCAAACTGGTTTCAGACGGCATTTTGAGTGAAAACCCCATCCGCGAAGCCGTTGCCGCCGTATCAGCAGGCGTAGTGAACGGCGTGCCGCTTTTGGATTTGGATTATCCCGAAGACTCCGGCTGCGACAGTGATGTGAACATCGTCATGACCGCTTCGGGCAAAATCATCGAAATACAGGGGACGGCGGAAGGCGCGCCGTTCAGTTTGGACGAGTTGGGCAAACTGGTTGCACTGGCGCAAAAAGGCATAGGCGAACTGCTGCGTTATCAGCAAAATGCGTTGTCCGCCGCCTGATTGTCGTCCGAATGCCGTCTGAAAACCGTTCAGACGGCATTTTGTCAAAAATCTGAAAGAACAGGTTTTTTGCTGACCGCTGTCAAACGGCAGGCGGGAAAGCGCAGTCCGTTCTTGAACTTCATGTAAAAAATAGTAATAATAGCCGCTTTTCCAGCAAACTATGCTGCCCGACCAATCCCACACAAGAAAGCACGAAATATGGCGTTAATCGTACACAAATACGGCGGCACATCGGTAGGCTCGCCCGAACGCATCAAAAACGTAGCCAAACGTGTCGCCAAAGCCCGCGCCGAAGGACACGACATCGTAGTCGTCGTATCCGCCATGAGCGGCGAAACCAACCGACTGGTCGCGTTGGCGCACGAAATGCAAGAACATCCCGATCCGCGCGAGCTGGACGTCGTCCTTGCCACCGGCGAACAAGTAACCATCGGCCTGCTGGCCATGGCCCTGAAAGACATTGACGTTGACGCCAAAAGCTACACCGGCTGGCAGGTCGCCCTCAAAACCGATACCGCCCATACCAAAGCCCGCATCGAAAGCATCGACGATGAAAAAATGCGCGCCGACCTTGCTGCCGGCAAAGTCGTCATCGTCGCCGGCTTCCAAGGCATCAGCAGTGAGGGCGATATTTCCACGCTCGGACGCGGCGGTTCGGACACTTCCGCCGTCGCGCTTGCCGCCGCGCTCAAAGCCGACGAGTGCCAAATCTATACCGACGTGGACGGCGTTTATACCACCGACCCCCGCGTCGTACCCGAAGCGCGCCGTATGGATACGGTTACATTTGAAGAAATGATCGAACTGGCCAGCCTCGGTTCGAAAGTTTTGCAAATCCGTTCAGTAGAATTCGCCGGAAAATACAAAGTGCGCCTGCGCGTACTGAGCAGCCTGCAAGACGGCGGCAACGGCACTTTAATCACATTTGAAGAGGACGACAACATGGAAAAAGCCGCCGTAACCGGTATCGCATTCGACAAAAACCAAGCCCGCATCAACGTGCGCGGCGTACCCGACAAACCCGGCGTTGCCTATCAGATTTTGGGCGCGGTTGCCGATGCCAACATCGAAGTTGATATGATTATCCAAAACGTCGGCAGCGAAGGCACGACCGATTTTTCTTTTACCGTACCGCGCGGCGATTACAAGCAGACTTTGGAAATCCTGTCGGAACGTCAAGACAGTATCGGCGCGGCTTCCATCGACGGCGACGACACCGTGTGCAAAGTCTCCGCAGTCGGTTTGGGTATGCGTTCGCACGTCGGCGTAGCCGCCAAAATCTTCCGTACCCTTGCAGAAGAAGGCATCAACATCCAAATGATTTCCACCTCCGAAATCAAAGTTTCCGTATTGATTGATGAAAAATATATGGAACTGGCAACCAGGGTATTGCATAAAGCCTTTGATTTGGGCTGATGTTTTACGGTTTGAAACGGACAACGGCACTGCCTTTATCGGGCAGTGCCGTTTTGTCTGCGGCCCGAACGTTCGGACGGCATATTTTTGATCCGCCGGACGGAGAAAACCCTTTCCGCCTTTAAAACTTGTAGCTCACTGTGATTAAAGATGTTTCAATCGGTAAAAAATTTGAGGCCGTCTTAGATAATTAGAATAAGCCCTTGCTTTACTAATTGTTTTAAGCAGTAAGCGGCAGGGGCAAAAGGATAATGGCAGGGCAGTGCGGTTTTATGGTCTGAACGGGGCGTATGCCCATTCCCCGGGTTTTAAATCCAAATCAAACAGTTTCAGTCTGCCGCTGGCTACCCTGACTAGTCGCAGGCAGGGATAGCCCGCCTTGGCGGTCATTCGCCTGACTTGGCGGTTTTTGCCCTCAGAAATGGTAATTTCAATCCAAAAATCGGGAACGGTTTTACGGACGCGTATCGGCGGAACGCGCTCCCACAAACGCTCGGCTTCGCCGGGATTTAAAACGCGGACGAGGGCGGGGCGGGCAGTGAAATCGCCCAAGTCCACACCTTTTCGCAGAATATCCAAACGGCTTTCGTCGGGCGAGCCTTCCAGTTGTGCCCAGTAGGTTTTGGGCTGTTTGAATTTGGGGTCGGCGATTTGCGCCTGAAGCCAGCCGTCGTCGGTCAGCAGCAGCAGCCCCTCGCTGTCGGTGTCGAGCCGTCCGGCGGGATAGAAGCCGGGCAGACCGATGAAGTCTTTGAGGCTTTTGTGTTTTTCGTGCGGCGAAAATTGGCAGATAACGCCATAGGGTTTATTGAAAGCAATGAGATTTTTCATGGTTTGTTTACCGGAATTTCGTCAAGGGTTGCAAATCCGCCTTTCGGGGCGGCGGCAACAGGGGCAGGAAGGGGCAACACCCTGACTGTGCCGTATGGTTATTTTTGTGCGGAGAAAACACGGTTTGCCGACGGACGAACCTGCCCGATATGGCGGCCGTTTGGCTTGTGGGGCGGGATTTTAGCATAAAATGCCGTCTGAAGCGGCGTTCAGACGGCATTTGTTTCAAGCAGGCTTAACAGCAGCGTCCGCCGTTTGCGCCGCAGCGGCGTTTGCGGCAATAGTCTTGAAATTGCAGCTTGGTCATCACGGGGGCGTTGGGATTATGTTTGCGCTGCTGTGCAACGTAGTTTTCATAATCGGGCACGCCTGCCATCAAGTTTGCTGTCAGCTTGATGGTTTTCCACCAAGACTCGAGCTTATGCTTCACTTTGTGTCTCCGGCTGTTTGCCGTCGCGGTACACCGCCGGGATTTCTTTGGCAGTCGGCCAGCCGACTTTGCGTGCTTTGAGGGCGGTACGCAAACCGTACGCGGCGACAATCACGACAACCGACAAGAAGAGGATGGTCAGACCGGCATTAATCTTGTCGTTGAAGATGATTTGCGCCATTTCGCCGATGTCTTTGGCGGGCGCAAGGACTTCGTTTTTAGCCAATGCGTCGCTGTATTTGCCGGCGTGGGCAAGGAAGCTGACGCGCGGGTCGCTGTGGAACAGTTTTTGCAGACCGGCGTAACAGGTTACAAACAGTACGCCGACGGCGGGAACGAGTGCCACCCAGACATAACGATCGCGTTTCATCTTAATCAACACAACGGCGCACATAATCAAGGCTACACCCGCCAGCATTTGGTTGGCGATGCCGAACAAAGGCCAGAGCGAGTTGATGCCGCCCAGCGGGTCGGTTACGCCGGTGTAGAGGAAGTAGCCCCACAATGCCACGGCGAAGAAGGTCGCAATCAGGTTGGCGGGGATGGAGTCGGTGTTGCCGAAAGGTTTGTAGAAGATGCTGCCCAAGTCTTGAATCATGAAGCGTGCGACGCGCGTACCGGCATCGACGGCGGTCAGGATGAACAAGGCTTCAAACAACAGGGCAAAGTGATACCAGAATGCCATCATGGCTTCGCCCGGAATCAGGCGGCTCATGATGTGCGCCATACCGACTGCGAGGGTAGGTGCACCGCCTGCACGGGAAAGGATGGTGTTTTCGCCGACTTCTTTAGCGGTGTGCAACAGGGTTGCGGCATCGACAGGGAATTGCAGCTTGGTGGTAATCACTTCGGCGGCGGTATTGGCATCCGTACCGATCAGGGCGGCTGGGCTGTTCATGGCGAAGTACACGCCGGGATCGAGCGATGCGGCGGCGGCAAGTGCCATAATGGCTACGAAACTTTCCATCAACATACCGCCGTAACCGATCATGCGGACGTGGGTTTCGTTTTCCAGCATTTTCGGCGTAGTGCCGGAAGAAATCAGCGCGTGGAAGCCCGAAACCGCACCGCAGGCGATGGTAATGAACAAGAATGGGAACAATGCGCCTGAGAATACCGGACCCGAACCGTCGATAAAGTGGGTTACGGCAGGCATTTGCAAAGCGGGATTGACGATGACGATACCCAAAGCCAAGGCCGCAATCGTACCGATTTTTAGGAAGGTGGAGAGATAGTCGCGCGGAGTGAGCAGCAACCATACGGGCAATACGGAGGCGACAAAGCCGTAAATCATAATCGCCCAGGTGAGCTGGATGCCGTCAAGGTCGAACCAATGCCCGATGGAACTTTTCGCCACATCTTCGCCGTAAATTACCGCCAGCATCAGCAAAATAAAGCCGACGATGGAAATCTCGCCGATTTTGCCCGGACGGATATAGCGCGTGTAGATACCCATAAACAGGGCAATCGGCATAGTTGCTGCAATGGTAAACGTACCCCAAGGGCTGTGAACCAGTGCTTTCACCACAATCAGCGCCAACACCGCCATGATGATGACCATAATCATCAAAATACCGATGGACGCAATCACACCCGGCACGGTGCCGAGTTCTTGTTTGACGATATCACCCAAAGACTTACCGTCGCGGCGCATGGAGACGAACAAGACCATCATGTCTTGTACTGCACCGGCGAACACTACGCCGAAGATAATCCACAGCGTGCCCGGCAGATAACCCATTTGCGCAGCCAGTACGGGGCCGACCAAGGGGCCTGCGCCCGCAATCGCGGCAAAGTGGTGTCCGAACAATACGCCTTTGTGTGTCGGAACGTAGTCCAAGCCGTCGTTGTGGCGTTCTGCCGGAGTCAGGCGGTTAGGATCGAGCCGCATTACGCGGTTGGCGATGTAGAGGCTGTAAAAACGGTAGGCGATGCAGTAAACGGATATGGCGGCGGTAACCATCCATACCGCGCTGACCTGTTCGCCTCGGCTGAGAGCCAGAGTGGTAAAGGATGCTAAGCCGACCAGTACCACTATGCCCCAAATGAGGAAGGTTTTGAGTGATTTCATCGAATAAATCCTTATCTCACACTGTCGGAATATGCCTGAACGGCGGGAAACGGCCGACCGCCTGCCGGCACGGGCACAAACCGGAGTCTGAATGATTGACGAAGTATGAAACAGTGCGCTTGTCGGGATTTGTGCCTTATGCCCGCATCAAACAGTGCAGGGATGCGGGCGCACAAAACGTTAAACGCCGAATAGGATTTTAACGCAAATTAGCACACTGATAGCGGTTTTTACTTGGAATTTGGAAAAAATTTACATTCCTCCGGGCGGGCAGGCAGGTTCAGACGGCATCATCAGGCAAAAGGCGGTGTCGGAAGACGGGTAAAGAAGGGGCGCGCAATCCGGATTATCGATTCATCGTGTTTCCTTTTCAGTTGAACCTCCGCCCTTTGGGGCAGTAGAATCAGACTTTATTTGGGAGGGGCGCAACCCCTTCCAAATCAGGACGGCACATAGGGCGGTGCTTTAATGTGTCGCCCTGTGTGTTGAAACATATTTTCTTTTTATTGGGGAACTTTTATGAATATCAGGTTTTTCGCGCTGACCGTACCAGTTTTGTCTCTGGCGGCCTGTGCCGTGCCGGAGGCGTATGATGACGGCGGACGCGGGTATATGCCGCCTGTTCAAAACCAAGCCGGCCCGGACGATTTTCGGGCGTTTTCATGCGAGAACGGTTTGTCTGTGCGCGTCCGCCGTTTGGACGGCGGCAAAGTCGCGTTGCGGCTGGACGGCAGGCGTGCCGTCCTCTCTTCCGACGTTGCCGCATCCGGCGAACGCTATACGGCCGAACACGGTTTGTTCGGAAACGGAACCGAGTGGCACCAGAAAGGCGGCGAAGCCTTTTTCGGCTTTACCGATGCCTACGGCAATTCGGTCGAAACTTCCTGCCGCGCCCGTTAAACGGGGCAGCCTGTTTGAACCGCCGTCCGGATTTTTGGGATGGTGCTCGCATCAAAAATGAAGTTGAATATGCATTTGCAAATAAAACAATTAGTATAGAATTGCGCGGTGGAAAACCTACTCGAATATGGAAAGGCATTACACCAAGTGGTGTAAAAGTTGAAGGTTATTTAGAACCAAATATTACTGTTTATCCTAAAATGTAAATTAATAAGGAATAAGTATGAGTTTAATATTTACTAAAGATTTTTTCAAAGATGGAAGTAATGATAGGTTTGGTGTTTTTGAAACTAATGATAATTTAGCTTGGCTAGGTAGTTTTTTAATGGATGATGGTGGAGTAGGAGTTTTGCATTTATTAAAAATGTCAGAATCTTTATTAAAAGAAATACAAGGAAATGCATCATCACAAGAAGAAATTTATCAATATAGAGAAAATTTTGGGGTCATTATTAATGGCGACATAGTACAAATAGATAGCTTGCTAACTGATGAAATTGTTTCTGTGATATCAACAAAAATTTTTACAGAAAAATTAAAAGAATGTATTAATTTTATTAAGAAAAATTATACCACCGAATTTGAGCATCGGACGGTTTTTGTGTCGGATTTGTTTTGCAGTTCGGCCTCCGGCAGGGTTCGGGCTTCCTGATACCGTTCGTAACTTCGGGTTTTGCCGAGTTTGTCTGCAACGGCCGCTGTGGCTTGGGTGGCGTTTTTACCAAACTCCTGCGTTACTTCCCTTTGCAGGTTGATCTCTTTGGCAACCGCGTCTTTGTCGAAGCTGTTTTTCAGACGGCCTTTTGAATTCATACAAGCTATGGTTTGCTTATCTTTATATTTGCATAAATTTCCAATAATCCCGTCCTTCAATTTTCCAATAACAAAATTCGTCCGGTATTAAATACCCAAAATCCATCGCTTTTGAAAACCAGCCATCATAGACATAATCTTCATGACATCTGTCCCAATCCATATGTAAGTACACTTCCGTATCAAAATTGATATAGAACAAAGGCAGCCTCGAAGAAATCTGATTGATTTTTAAGAAATCACTTTGCCGGCCGGAGTCTGAGATAGGATCATTGTACGACAGCTTGTTCTCGACAACGGAATATAACCTTACCGCTTCATCAGAAGTAAATCCCTGAAACATCAGTTCCTTCAATTCATCTTTTTTTAATACAATGACTGAATCTGATTGAAGATAGCTTTCAAAATTATCCTTAGTTAACTGCCAGATACCATTACGGTAATTTTTATAATCATAATTATATTGTTCTTTTGTTATAATTCCTTCTCTTAGATAAATATCAAAAGATATTTTTGCGTTTAATTCAAAATTTTCCTTATAATCAATCAAGTAATATATCTTTTTCTTATAGACAAAAATAGATATGCATTGAATGTACTCAAAAATGTTATCCAATAATTCAGATTTAAATTTCTCAATCTTTTCCATATTTGCCAAATTCCTTAATAACTTTATCTTCAGCAAGTCGTAGCCCGCATTAAACCTATGTAGGTAAGGTGTGTGCGGTACGCACGCGGGCTTTGAGTGTGATAAAAAAGATCGTCTGAAACATTTTTCCGGCTTTCAGACGGCCTTTTATCAAATATTATCGGCAGCGGCTCAATGCTAACCTTAAACCTGCTCCGATTTCTTCAGGGCTGTTATCCAATGATAAAATGACATCGTCTGCATCAATGGCATCCCACGCTTCCAGCTTGACATGGCGGCTCGGGCTGATTTTCAGGCAGCCGTTGTGCAGCCAAATATCCACGCTCATCATGTTTTTAAATAGGGCGCGTCTGGTTTTATAGCCCAAGTTCCCGCATAGCTTGGCAACCCAATCCTCATAGCGTGGTTTAAAATTTTCCTGTTTTAAAAAATCAATACGTTCAGCTTCGTTGTCTAACGTCCTGCTGTTTGCCAACGCTTGCAAGACCGCCGTGCCTAAAGTTTCATTGTCGGTATCCAATGGCAGGATATGGGGGGGATATAGGTGGTCTATTGCCGTTAACCCCAAACCTGAACATGTTTGAACAATCAGAGTTTCTTCATTAGCATAAAAAACTGCCCAATAATTTTGATCCTGTTTAAAAATCATTATTTTATCTCCGTAATTTTGACTTTAATGTTTCAATTTTTGGCATACTCTACCACACGTTGCAACTGCAATCTTTGCTCTTTATATATTGCACCCCATCAAAGGGTTGCATTACTTTTCTTTCTAAAGATTACTATTGTATAGCGGATTAAATTTAAACCAGTACGGCGTTGCCTCGCCTTGCCGTACTATTTGTACTGTCTGCGGCTTCGTCGCCTTGTCCTGATTTAAATTTAATCCACTATATAAAAAGTATTTTTCTTAAACGACAGGGATTGCGCCCACACTATATTCAGACACCGCCCGGATGTTGCGCTGCCCGACCGGATGTTTCAGACGGCATCGGAAGGGTTTGCAGTTTTGGAATATGAAGATGATAATGTCCGCGAGATTGACGGCATTTGAAAGCGGTTATCCCGCATATCGGAGGACACGAAATGAACGAATATTCCCAATTAATCAAGCATCCCGATATTTCCCTTTCTCCGATTTCAGACGGCATCGGGGTCGGCAACCCGGCAACGGGCGAGACTTTGGCGTTTGTCCGCAAGACGGATTCGGACAAACTGAAAAACCTGATTCAAAAGGCGGCGGCCGCACAAAAATTATGGGCGGCAAAAACTGCGTTGGAGCGGGCCGATGTGTTGTGGCGTTGGTATTTTCAGATTAAAGAAAACAAAGAAGCATTGGCGCGCCTGATGACGATGGAGCAGGGCAAAAGCCTGACCGAGGCGCGCGGCGAAATTGATTATGCGGCTTCGTTTGTGCGCTGGTTTGCGGAAGAGGCTCGGCGGATTGACGGCGATGTGCTGACAAGCGTGAAAGCGTCGCAAAAACTGGTCGTGTTGAAACAGCCTGTCGGCGTTACCGCCGCGATTACGCCGTGGAATTTCCCGTCCGCAATGATTGCGCGCAAGGCCGCGCCTGCTTTGGCGGTTGGCTGCGCGATGATAGTCAAACCAGCATCGCTCACACCTTTGAGTGCGTATGCGTTGGCTGTACTGGCTTACGAAGCGGGCGTACCGCAGGATTTGTTGCCTGTTGTCAGTGGTAGTGCTTCGGAAATTAGCCATGAATTTGCTACGAACCCGACTGTGCGCAAAATCAGCTTTACCGGCTCAACCGAAGTCGGCGCGAAAATTTTTGCCGATAGTGCGGCAGACATTAAAAAACTCAGTTTGGAACTGGGCGGCAATGCGCCGTTTATCGTGTTTGACGATGCCGATTTGGACAAAGCCGTCGAAGGCGCGCTCGTCAGCAAGTTCCGCAACAGCGGTCAGACCTGCGTCTGCACTAACCGCGTTTATGCTCAATCCGGCATTTACGATGAATTTTGCCGCAAATTAAGTGAAAAAGCAGCCGCGCTCAAATTGGGCAACGGCCTGGATGAAGGCGTGAACCAAGGGCCGCTGATTGAGGAAAAAGCAGTGGAAAAAGTCGAGCAGCACATCGCCGACGCGCTTGCTAAAGGCGCGGTCTGCCTGACCGGCGGCAAACGCAGCGCATTGGGCGGAACGTTTTTCGAACCGACTGTCTTAAGCGGCGTAACGGCGCAAATGGCGGTAGCTCGCGAGGAAACCTTCGGGCCTTTGTGTCCGGTGTTCCGTTTTGAAACCGAAGCCGAAGTCATCGCAGCCGCCAACGATACGGAATACGGTTTGGCTGCTTATCTTTATACGGCTGATACCTCCCGCCAATGGCGCGTCGGCGAAGCCTTGGAATACGGCATGGTCGGCATCAATACGGGCTTAATCAGTAATGAAGTAGCACCGTTTGGCGGCGTGAAACGCAGCGGTTTGGGACGTGAAGGCAGCAAATACGGTGCGGACGAATATCTGGAATTGAAGTATTTGTGCATTGATGTCGGGTGAAGGATGCCGTCTGAACGGCAGGTTTTCAGACGGTGCCGCATTTTAAGCAGTCTTTATCTGTTGTACAATGCGCCCTGTTTTTACGGTTATTTTTGATTTGAATAAGATATGATGGAAAACGGAAAAACAGTCTCGAGATGGCGGTTTGCCTTGAAAAGTGCGGGCTGGCACCTCTTAATCAGCCTATCGGTTGCAGGGCTGGCGGCATTATTGGTTTTTAAGGTTTGGTATCCTTATCCTTATGCCGAGCTGACGGGAGGGCTGTCGCTTTATAAGCTGGTGGTGGCTGTCGATATTGTATGCGGACCCCTGTTGACGCTGATATTGGCCAGTCCGAAAAAGAAAATCAAAGAGCGCGTGGTTGATTTCTCTTTGATCGGTATGATTCAGTTTGCAGCATTGGTATACGGTTTGCACAGCGTTTCTTTGGCGCGTCCTGTGGTAGAGGCTTTTGAAAAAGACAGGATTAATATTGTTACCGCCGCCGAAGTGGTGGTTGAGGATTTGCACAAGGCGCCGGAAGGACTGCAGAGCCTGTCGTTGTCCGGCATCCGCCGGGTTGCGCTGAAAGAACCTTCCGATGCGGATGAGCAAAACAAATCGTTGGAGTTGTCGTTGCAGGGCATAGAGCCGAGCATGCGTCCGGATCAGTGGCTGCCTTATTCCGACCAAGAGGCGGAGAGGATACGTAAGGCGATGAAACCTCTGAAAGAACTGGCTTATGCAAGAAAGACCACTGTCGCCCATATCTTGAAACAGGCAGGTATTTCTGAAGATAAAGACTGGTATTACCTGCCTTTTACCAGCAGCAGGCAGAAAGATTGGATTGTGGTGATGGATGAGCAGGGAAATGCTCAAGGTTATGCGCCGATAGACGGTTTTATTTCCAAGTAGCTTCCCATGCCGTCTGAATCCGATTCAGACGGCATGGCTTGTTTTGCCGTTGCATTATGAGATGTTAAACTGTGCGTCCCGTTTTTTACGGAAGGTATGCGTATATATGAAATACTGCGGGCAAGGCGGCTGTTCCGTCTGCTGTTTTTTGCGTATGCAGTTTGTTCAGGCAGCTTGAACGTTTCAGGCTGCCTTTCTGCGTTGGAACATTAAGGAATACAAAAATCATGGATTTCAGTTGGTTGGCAGAACCGCATACTTGGATAGGTTTTGCCACACTTTTGGTCTTGGAAGTTGTCCTTGGGATAGACAATCTGGTATTTGTAGCGATTTTGGCAAATAAGGTCAAACCCGCAAAGCGGGATCGCGCACGGATTACCGGCCTGGGGTTGGCAGTCGTTATCCGCATCATCATGCTTGCCTTTATGGCACATATCATCACGCTGACCCGGCCTCTGTTCCAAGTCGGCAGCCTTTCTGTTTCCGGTAAGGACATGATTATGTTTGCCGGCGGCATTTTCCTGCTGTACAAAGCCACAACCGAATTGCATGAACGCCTTGAAGGGCATAACCGTTTCACCGTTGCCGACAGCCAGAAAAAACATGCGTCGTTTTGGGGCGTGGTCGTACAAATCCTGATACTGGATGCCGTATTTTCCATTGATTCGGTCATTACTGCGGTGGCGATGGTTGACCATATCGTCGTAGCGATGGGTGCGGTGGTTGTTGCGATGGCGGTGATGATTTCCGCCAGCAAATTCTTGACCGAATTTGTGGACAGGCATCCTACCGTCGTGATGCTCTGCCTTGGTTTTTTGTTGATGATCGGTTTCAGCCTGATTGCCGAAGCCTTCCATTTCCACATTCCCAAAGGCTACCTCTACGCCGCCATCGGCTTCTCGATTTTAATTGAACTGTTTAACCAGATTTCGCAGCGCAACAGCCGCAAAAACGACTACATCGGCAGCTCGTGGCGCAAGCGCACCGCCGAAAACGTCTTGGGCATGATGGGCATACGCGAAAGCGTGCTTGCCGACGCGGGCGGCGAATCCGGGGACGACGCGCATTTTGAAGAAAACGAAAAATCGATGATACGCAGCGTGCTGACGCTTGCCGAACGCCCGATTATGGGGGTGATGATCCCACGCCGCGACATCGAACGGCTGGACATTTCCCAAAGCCGCGAAGAACAGTATGCCCAACTGCAAAACACGCCTTACAGCCGCCTGCTCGTTGTCGGAAAGGCGGGCGTGGACGAACCTTTGGGCTACATCAACAAAAAAGACCTGCTGTCCCAACTGCTGGAAACGGGCGGTCTCGACATTCAGACGGCATTGCGCCAGCCACTCGTCCTACCCGACGGCACGACCGCCTTGGGCGCGCTCGAACTCTTCCGCCAAAGCAGCGCGGATTACGCTTTGGTGGTGGACGAGTTCGGCGCGGTATTGGGTATGGTGACGATGAAAGACCTGTTGGAAGCCATTGCCGGCGACTTTCCCGAAGAATTCGAACGCGAAGAAGAACCCGCCGTTCAAGAAAATCCCGACGAAAGCCTGACGGTGGAAGGTTCGTTAGAATATGTGGAGCTGGCATCCCAACTCAACCTGCCGCAGCAGGAGGAAGATACCGATTTCCATACGGTTGCCGGGCTGATTATGGAAGAATTGCAAACCATCCCCGATGTCGGCGATTTTGCCGATTTTCACGGCTGGCGGTTTGAAGTGGTCGAAAAAGAAGGGCAGCGTATCGAGCGGGTCAGGATTACCAGGCTGCCCGAAGAATAAGGCGGGATACGGAATGAACGTTTTGATTTCCAACGACGACGGCTACCTCTCCGAAGGCATTGCCGTTTTGGCGCGGGTTGCGTCGGAATTTGCCAACGTCAGGGTGGTCGCGCCCGAACGCGACAGGAGCGGAGTCAGCAATTCGCTGACGCTCGACCGTCCTTTGCAGCTGAAACAGGCGCAAAACGGCTTCTACTATGTCAACGGCACGCCGACCGACTGCATCCATGTCGGTCAGTTTGCCCTGCCCGATTTTAAGCCCGATGTCGTGTTTTCAGGCATCAACAGAGGGGCGAATATGGGGGACGACACGCTTTATTCTGGGACGGTTGCGGCGGCGACCGAAGCCTATCTGATGGGTATGCCTGCTGTGGCGTTTTCTTTGAACGACAGTTCCGGACGCTATTGGCAGACCGCAGAGCAGGCGGTATGGAAGGTGTTGGCGCATTTTTTTAAAAAACCGCCGTCCGCGCCCGTTTTGTGGAATGTCAACATTCCTGCTGTCGCACCGGAAGATGTCAGGGGAATCAAGATTACCCGTTTGGGCAGACGGCATCACGAGCAGAACATCGTCCCGTCCCGCAATCCGCGCGGCGAACAGATTTATTGGATAGGGCCGGTCGGTGAAGTTTCCGATCGGGAAGAGGGAACAGATTTCGGTGAATGCGGCGCAGGTTTCATTACCGTAACTCCGCTGCAAATCGACCTGACCGCCTATCCGGACATGGCGGAAACGGCGGCCTTTTGGCATACGGACTGACCGTTTTATCAAATACCGTCGGGCTTTGCGCTTGAGAAGAACGCGCATTTTTATTATGATATACCGCATTCAGGCTATATATCGGAACATGAAGGTTATCTTATGTTGAAACAAACGACACTTTTGGCAGCTTGTACCGCCGTTGCCGCTCTGTTGGGCGGTTGCGCCACCCAACAGCCTGCTCCTGTCATTGCAGGCAATTCAGGTATGCAGGACGCACCGTCTGCATCGGTTTACAATCCTTATGGCGCAACGCCGTACAATGCCGCTCCTGCCACCAACGATGCGCCGTATGTGCCGCCCGCGCAAACTGCGCCGGTTTATACGCCTCCTGCTTATGTTCCGCCGTCTGCACCTGCCGTTTCGGGTACATACGTTCCTTCTTACGCACCCGTCGACATCAACGCGGCGACGCATACTATTGTGCGCGGCGACACGGTGTACAACATCTCCAAACGCTACCATATCTCTCAAGACGATTTCCGTGCGTGGAACGGCATGACCGACAATACGTTGAGCATCGGTCAGATTGTTAAAGTCAAACCGGCAGGATATGCCGCACCGAAAACCGCAGCCGTAGAAAGCAGGCCTGCCGTACCGGTTGCCGTACAAACCCCTGTGAAACCCGCCGCGCAACCGTCCGTGCAGTCCGCGCCGCAACCTGCCGCGCCCGCTGCGGAAAATAAAGCGGTTCCCGCCCCCGCGCCCGCCCCGCAATCTCCTGCCGCTTCGCCTTCCGGCACGCGTTCGGTCGGCGGCATTATTTGGCAGCGTCCGACCCAAGGTAAAGTGGTTGCCGATTTCGGCGGCAACAACAAGGGTGTCGATATTGCCGGTAATGCCGGACAACCCGTTTTGGCAGCGGCTGACGGCAAAGTGGTTTATGCCGGTTCAGGTTTGAGGGGATACGGAAACTTGGTCATCATCCAGCACAATTCCTCTTTCCTGACCGCGTACGGGCACAACCAAAAATTGCTGGTCGGCGAAGGTCAGCAGGTCAAACGCGGTCAGCAGGTTGCTTTGATGGGCAATACCGATGCTTCCAGAACGCAGCTTCATTTCGAGGTGCGTCAAAACGGCAAACCGGTTAACCCGAACAGCTATATCGCGTTCTGACTTTCCGTTTGCAATCGGGTTAAAAATGCCGTCTGAAAGGTCTTCAGACGGCATTTTTGTTTTGGCGGCTGTGTTTTCAAATCATTCCGAAGGGACGGGGCGTATAAATTTGTTTGACTGTGTTTGGGTATTTGCTTGATTTCATCCGTTTGCAATGGAAAAGCCGCTTATTTCCGTTGAAGCCGCGCGCGATAAATATCCCCACTTCGGCGCGATAAATCAGTCCTGATATTATTGCACCCTATACAACAACGTTACAAATCCCACCTTACTTGGTGGGATTTTTTACATCAAGCCGGCTCTGCCTGCTCCGTGTTGATGGGGTAATTGGCAATCAACAGTTCGTCAGCCTCGGTAGTGGCCTCCTTATTGATACTGTAGCGCAGGCTGACCTCTTTAAACTGGAAGCCGGTGAAGATCTCCCTAATGGCCGGCACGTCGTTAATCGACAGCAGGAAGCGCCCTTTGATGTGGCGTAGCTGCTCGGCCAGCCGTTCGAAGTCAGCCTTAGCAAAGATGCCTTTGCCGTACATCGTCTCACAGTTCCAATACGGCGGATCAATGTAGAAAAAGGTGCCAGGCTTGTCGTAGCGGGCGATGAAATCATCGTAGTTGAGCCGCTCCAGCATCACCCCCTGCAGTCGTCGGTGGCTGTGTTGCAGCTCTTCGGCCAACCTGTCGGCGCGGAACTTGGGAGGACGCGTGCTGGTGGCGGCACAGCAGAACTCGGCCACCTTGCCGCCGAAACCCATGCGGTGCAGATAGAGGAAGCGCACCGCACGCTGGATGTCGGTCAGAGTGGTGGGATTGCAATGCTGCAGCCGGCAATACTCATCGCGGCTGGGCAGCAGGTATTCGGCCTGCCGCAGCAGCTCAGGCAGGTGGTTTTGAACACACCTATATAGGTTGATGACATCAGCGTTGATGTCGTTGATGGCCTCCACTTTGGATGGCGGCTTTTTGAACAGAACCCATGCCGCACCGCCGAACACTTCGGCGTAGCAGGTATAGTCTGACGGGATTAACGGAATGATGGTACCGGCCAGGCGGTATTTGCCGCCCAGCCAGCCCCTAAGCGGACTGACGGGATGGGTGTTGCCCATGATGCTTGCTCCTTGAAGTTTGGTGCTCACAGGCACTCCGGGTTGTTAAAGAACCAAATTGGTTGACCGCTTTGCAGCGCGGGCATTTGATTTCCAGCTTACCCTCGCCTTTGGCCAACAGCTTATTACAGTTTTTGCAACGATATTGCATTTTTGCAGCTCCCACATTACCAGTATGTTAGAATCCGCCCACCTCTAGAGGTGGCGGCCTTGGGTCATGCAGGCCTGGTCTGCGTGGCTGGCGCGGTTTGGTGGGCAAACACCGGCCGCGCCGCCGTCTTACTTATTGCGTATACCCGCCCCTGTGGCGGGTATTTTCATGCCTCCTCCTTAATATAGGGCGCGCACGATGGCGGCAAGGTCGTTGGGCGACCAGCGCCAGCAGTCGGGTAGCTCTAGGGCAGTCGCACACCATTCGCTGCAGAACCAGCGGCGGCGGTTATGCCGCAGCCCGAAGGCGACGCCCAATGCGCCCCTCAGGTCGTAGCCCTGCCCCTCGGTGGCCGCCCACACCCGCTGCAGCTGCTCGTGTGCCTCCGGGGTGGAGGGCAACGGAATCAAATCCCATTTAGCCGCCGGCAGCGGCATCACTTTGCGGCGCACGCCTTTATCGCGGATGCTGGCGGAGTAGCAGGTATAAACCGATGCCTGCGGATGCTCGCGCACCGCAATCTCGCAGTGGCTGTATTGTCCTCGTGTGAGGGCACGGGTCAGCCAGTCGGTGGCTCGGGCACACCATACGCGCCAGCCGCTGCCGTCGCGATGGCCTTTGTAGAGGGCTAGATAAATTTTCCGCTCGCTCATCTGTTGGTCTCCCCGTCTTCAATTTGCTCATAGTTGGCCGTCCAGCCGCCGCTGTAGTCATATTCCAGAGGATTTTCGGCTTTGAGCATGGCCGCTTTGTGTTTTTCGGCATTGGCAAAGTCGGCTTGTTCGTTATCGTGCATAGTCTGCATGATTTCGCGCAGCAGATCGGGAGTTAGCTGTAAAAAGCTGTTATCCATCGTCTTCCAGTTGATGGGCTTTTTAAAACCGCCCGTTACACTTTCCAGCGCCAGTGCCAAATATTGCAGGCGGGTGGCGTCATCGGTTTGAAACCATTTGCCTACGGACTTGATATAAACCCCATGCCGCAGGTTGTCGTAACGCTTGGCCTTGATGCGCTCCCACATCTCATCCTGCTGTTCGGCTTTGAGCCGGGCGGCAACGTCCGGAGGCAATACCCAAGCCTTCGCTTTGGCATCCCATGTTTGATGCACATTTTCACGCGGGGTAAAGGTCAGTTCGTCAGGCAGCTCGCCCACCTGTTCAACCTGCACCTCCGCGCCGTCGTCGGTGCGGTAGGCGGTTTTGCCGCGATGGTCGGGCAGGTATTGCCATTCGGCCCTTTCGGGTAGCCAGCGGGCGGCGAAGCCTGCGCGGGTTTCGGGCGGCTGGGTGTCCACGCAGCCGGCCGGCAATAGGTAGCCGCCGTCTGCGGCTAGCGGGTCGAGGTCGGCCACGGTTTGGTGCAGGTAGAGGTTGTCGGCATCCAACTGGCAGACGGGCTTGGTTGGTGGGTATTGGTTCTCGCTCATGATTTATCCTTTCAGACGGCCTTAAATTTTGATACAAGCCAACAATGCGATGTTGCGCGGGCGGTTTTCGTTGGCCGTGGGAACAACGCGGGAGGCGTCGAATGTGATGGCGCGCGGAATATTGTCATTTCCGCCGTTGCCTTCGGCTGTCCACTGTTTCCATGATTTTTCCACGCCAAACGCGCCCGTCGTCTCGATGTAGTCGAACAGTTGCAGTGCGCCGTTTTGGCCGCTGTCTAATTTGCCCGTGATATTACGAATGGCGTCGCTTTGCCCGCTGCCCAGTGCCCGCCTGCTATCTATGCCGCGTCCGTCGTCCCAGCCGCGTATAAATTCACCGCGCAGGTCGGGCAGATTGAAGGTGGTGCGTCCGTCGCCTGCGCCGTAGGTGGTTCCGACAGCTTGGAAGAGGGCGGCATAGAGGGTGCGCGATACGGCCGCGCCGTTGGCTTTGAGCCAGCCGGTCGGGGCGGTCTGCCCGGCGAAGTACATCACGGCGCCGCTGGGTATCATGCCGGCGAGGTCGTCGACATTGAGCAGGCGTTTGCCGTCATAGCGCAGATCGCCGTCGTTGCGCATGGACAGGTATTTTCCGCTGCGCTTGTTGTAAAAATAAGCGTTTACGTTGTTTGCGCCGATTTGCAGGTATTGGTTGGCATTAAAGTCGCCCACGCTGTCGGCCACAATCGCGCCTTTTTTCAGGGTGGTGAGGCCGGTAAAGGTTTTGTCGCCGCCGATTTCTTGGTTGGCGGTGGTTTTGACGGCTCCGTCTGCCGCTTTTTTAGCGGAGACGGCTTTGTCGTAAGCCGCCTTCACCGCCTTCGGTGTAGCCGCCTGCTCTTCGCTGTTGCTGTCAGTGGCAGACGAGAGTTGTACGATGCCGGCCTTGGTGGTGCTGGCCGCACCCGGTTTGTCCTCCTCCTGCTTCTTCTTCAAATACTGCGTCCGCGCGGCCAGTTCCTTGGCCTGCCGGTTGGCAATGTCGTTCGGCCCGCCCAATACCGGATCGGTGGTTTCCAGCTGGTAGATACCTTCCGCCCATTGCGGGTTGTTCAGTTCTTCCGTGATATTCGCCATTTTTTAAGCTGCTCCAAAGTTAAAGTTGCCGTCGTAGGCCGCCCGCCCGTTGTAACGCAGGGGGGCGGCCTGATAATCCAAGGCTGCCAACAGGCAGCGTGCCGGTGCGAAGGCGGCCAGCGTTTTGCGCAACAGCGTGGCCTGGTCGTTGGTAATCACGCTGTTCATGATGATGCGGTAGTGCGCCCAGTAGCTGCTGGCACCATAAACATGGCTGCCGTTGTAGTTGATGCTGCCGTCGTAGGTTTGGCCGTTCAGCCCTTCGATAATCCGCACCTCACCAAACCCGAGCCGCCGCACGATTTCACGAATCGCCCACGGTGTGCCTTTGTAGCGGTGCAACAGATACGCGCCTTTAATCAGCTTGCGCCGCGCATCGTCGGATTCGGCCAACCAGTAGCCGTCGGCACCCAAAATGCTGCGGCTCTCGGCCAAGAGCGGCAGGTGTTCGGGCGCGACTAAATCGACCAGGCGCGGCATCAGCTGCGGCAATTCGGCCAAGTCCAGGCGCAGCCCCAATTCGGCTAAGGCGCGGGCGCGTTGGTCTCGTTCGATGACGGCAGCGTAGGTTAGCTTGGCCATCGCCTAACCCTCCGCCGTCTGCGCGGCAATACGGATGGTGGTACTGGTGCAGCGTGCCCACTGGTCGGGTTTGACCACGGTCAGCGGCAGGTTATGCAGCACCACGTTATAAACGCCGGCCACTTTCAAGGCCGTCTGAATGTCCAGCGGCACGATGTCCAAGCCGAGCCGGCTGCGGCGGACGGCTTCATACACCGCCCATGCCTGTTCGGCCGCCGCTTTGGCGGTACGGGCATCGGTGCCGGTAAATAAGGTCAGCTCGGCATCCAGTGTGTAATCAACGGCGGTCGGGGCTTTGACCACCACCATATCGCACAGCGGGCGACGTTTCTCGGCCGATAAGGCAGCCTGAATCTTGCCAATCAGCTCGGCATTGGGCAGGCCGTCTTTGGCCAGCACGGTCACCGCCACCCGACCGCCTATAGGCTGGCCGCCGCCGTCGGTATCGTTGGCCACGTATACGTCCACCACCGCCGGGCTGGCCTGCCGCGCCCAATATTGGTAGGCACCCACCGGCCCGGCTACGCTAAAGCTCTCCGGTGCCAGCAACACCCGCTCGAGGTAGGCTTCGTCGTCTTCAATTTCCGCCCCGCCGGCGGAAACGGTGGTGTTGGCCACGGTTACTTCAATCGTCGGATGCAGCCGCTCGGCCAAGCTGTTGATTTGTCCGACCGACCAGCCGTTGCCGATTGTGCCGGTTTCGGTGCATTCGGCAGCCACTTCGGCGCTGCTTTGGGCGGCAGTCAGCAGGGCAGCTTCAGTGGTAACAAAGCCGGTCTGCCCGGCATTGACCCGCGTGCCCTTGGGTAAGGCGATTTGTTCCAAACCGCTCAATACCGCAGTAAAGCGCAGGGTGGTCAGGGCGGGCTGCGCCTGCAGGCGCGGGGTGGACACATCGTCGCCGCACAAGTCCAGCATCAGGCCGGTGGCAAAGCGCGGGTGTTGCTGGCGGTAGGCTTCGTTGACCTGCTGGCGCAGCAGGTGCTCACGGTAGGCAAAAGTGTTGATCAGCAGCCGTTCGATATGGGCGGGCTGCAACACCTTGCCCGCCCGCTGCTCGTAGTCGGCGATGGTGGCGGCTAGGCTCTGTGCCAAATCGTCGTCGACAATCTTGACTTCTTCTCGTTTTAACTTGCTCAAATCCATTTTCAGGTAGCCTTTATTGCAATATCGGTGCGATAGATTTCGCCCGCCACCTCATCCGCCACGCGCCAATGCACGGTCATCGTGATATGCGGGGCGCGGCCGTCAAACGTGACCTGCTCGACCAGAGCGCGTTTTTCCCATGTTTGGATGGCGAGGATGACCTCGCGCACGGTATTGGGAATGAACTCATCCTCGGGATAGTCGATGTAGTCGAACCAATTGCTGCCGAAATCCGGCCGCAGCACGTCGCTGCCCTTGCGGGTGGCGAGGATGTTTTCGATGCACTGGTTGATGTCGTCGAGGTCTTGCACAATGTCCTGCCCGCTCGCGAGAGGGGCGGGCTGCCAGTGGCGGCTGCGCGGGGTGGTCTGGGTAGTCATGGGCTTATTCTGCCTGTGCGGTGGCGGCGGGTCTTTTAAACGGGTTTAAAAAACAATCCCCGTATCGGGCGGGATACGGGGATTGTGCTGCGGGGATTGTCCGCGGTCTTGTAAAACGTTTTCAAAAATCAGCCGGCCTGCATGCTGCCGGTGGTGCCGTCGGAGTCGCCGGGGTGGACGTGGCCGGAGAGTGGGATACCGTTGAGGATGATTTCGCCGTTGATGCGCACGGTGCCTTCAATGCTGGCGGTATCGCCCCCGCCGCCGTTGGAGGCGGTCAGGCCGGCGGTGTAGGTCAGCATGCCCTTGACCGTGGCATTGCCGGTAATCTCCGTTTCCGGCGACTGGATTTCCACTTTCGAAGCGGCCTTAACCACCACCTTGCCCGGCGTGTCCACGGTTACCTGCCCGTCGGCTCTGTTGTGGCTGATGACGGTGCCGTTGCTGAATTTCCGCAGCCACATATTCGCATCGGCGGCGGGCGTTCTGTCCTGCTCGTTGTAGATGACGCCGAGGCACACACCGCCCTCGCCGCGTGCGTCCAGCAGGCAGACGGCCAGTGCGCCGGGGTCGGGCAGCGCATAGAACTGGTTGCCGCCTGCGCCCAGGCTGACCACCGGCAGCCAGTCGGTTTGGATGTCATCCAAGGTCGGCACGGTTACGCGCACCGCGTGTTTGGCCGCGTCCACCGCCGCCACGGTGCCGAATTGCAGGGTGGCGGTAAAGTCATGGGTTCGCATTTTGGGCTGCCTGTTTTTTGGGTTGAGTTGCGGCGGTTGCCTGTGGTGGCTCATCCGGCACGTATTCGACCATCTTGACCTCCAAATCGCTGGTAAAGCCGCCGCCATGGCGGATTTCGTGCCGTGCCTGTTTCACAAGATATTTGCCGCTGAACTTGCCGAAGCCTTTGAGCTGTACCACCTGCCCGGCCACCAGCTTGGCGTTGCCCAACATGGAAAAATTACCTGCCACTTGGCTTTGCTGCGCATTGGCCAGCGCGGCATCGGCACGGGCATTGATCTGCGCCTGACTCTCGCCGCGGTTGGCCACGATTTTGAGTGTGTCGCCGCTGCTGGCGCGCTTGCCGCCCGGGCGCAGTGCCTTGCTGCGGCGGCGGGTGCGGTGCGTGGTCTTGCGTTTGGCATCGTAGCCGCTCACCACCGCTTCCTGCGGTACGCCCTTAATCAGGTCGCGCAGCCTGAAGTTTTTGATGTCCTCCGGCAGCAACACCGCTACCGGCTTTTGCTCGGCCAGCGCATCGTTGGCTTGGAAGACCAATTGGCGGCCAACGATTTTGAAGGTGTGGCCGTACTCTTTGGCCAGGCGGGTTAAAAACTCTACATCACGCTCCTGATACTGGGTCACGTATTCGATCGGAATGTGCAGGATGGTGCCGGTTACCTTCAGGTGCAACCGCCGGGCAATGCGGCGCACGATGTCGGCCAGCGTGGTGTGCTCGTAGGCACGGCCGCGCAGGGTACGGTTGGATTTGGTGATGCCGGTGGACAGCGCTTTCAGGGTAATCACGGACGGCGGATGGTGGTACTCGATCTCGGCCAGCTCCATGCTGCCCAGCTTGAGCATGCCGTTAATCTGGTCGCCGATTTCCAGGCTGATTTTGTCGCCCTGCTCGGGATACCACTTTTGCCGCCAGCGGCCGTCCACGTCTTCCAGCTCCACCTGCACTTCGTCACTTTGGCCTTCCAGATAGTCGGTATAGCTGACGGAGAGCAGGTAGGGCTGGATGTCGCTGGAATGTCCTTTTGCTCGTATTTGATGATGACCTTGGGCAGGGTCACCGGATGGATGGCCGTGCTGTTCAGGCTACCTGAAAGCAAGGCACCCAGATGGAGGTTAGGCATCTGCATCGTCGTCTCCGTTATCGCTGCGCAGCCACAGCGGCATGTCGGCTTGGGTTTGGGGTTTGGCCGGGATGACCGGTACAAACACGGTCAGGTTGGCGGTAAACTGCTCGGCTGCCGGCAGGTGCGGGTTGGCGGCAATCAGGCGGGAGATTTCCAAAGGGTTGCCGTAGTATCGCCAGGCAATCAAATCCCAACGGTCGCCCTCGCGTGTCAGGTGTCTTAATACCGATTCGCTCATTTCGTCCCGTCCTTTCTGCCGGCCAGCCATGCGGTCAGGCTTTGCGCACCGCGTGCGCCGTTGTTCAGGCTGTCAGCGGCTGAGGCGATGGCGGCTGCGCCGCCTTCCAGCCAGCCGCCCACTGTGCCGCTTTGCGCACCGTTGCGTAGTGCGGACAAACCGCCGGAGAGTTCGCGCGCTGCCTGGCCGCCGTAGGCCAGCATTTCGGCCGCACCGGACAGGTTGCCGATATATTTGCCGACTTCAGGCAGTCTGTTCAGCTTACCCAGTGCCGTGCCGCCGAGATTGACCATGTCGCCCACCACGCCGAGCAAAGCGAGCGGGTCGTGTTTCAGCTCGCGGGCATGGGCAATCAGGGTTTGCAGCTGCCCCACCTCTTGTTCCACACTGCGGTAGATGCGCACGCCGGTCTGCACCGCATCGGCCACTTTGGACAAAGGGGCACGCACCGACTCTGGCAACATGGAGAGCAGCGGATTTTGGCCGTTGGCCACGCCCGGGGTCGGCAGCGGGTTGTTCGGGTCGCCGACAAACTCGGTCAGGCTTACATCCAGCTCGCGCGCAGCAGTACGCCCCCGACCGTCCTGCCGCAGGGTACGGGCGGTCAGCGACTCAATTACAAACCAACCGACAAACCTGCCGCTCCCGAAAACCAGCGACACCGCCTGCTGTGCCTCCTTGGCCGCAATCAAGCCCTTGTAGGCCGCGTCCACATCGCCCAGCTTCCAATGCAATTTCAACCCGAAGCGTATCTGCGTCAGCTCGTTGCCCATCGCCTGCAGGCGCGGCCGCCCGGCCAACACCTCGTATTTGGCATAGCTGGTGCTGTGGGTCTCCTCCAAATCGGTAAAGCTGCCCAACAGCTCGAAGCGCACGTCACCCAGCATTGCGTACATAAGACCTCCTGTCCCAATCTTCCATCATGCGCCTAAACATCTGCTCGAACTCGCGATAGCCCATCTGCATAGCTGCCTGAATTTGCCCCGCATCGCCGCCGGGTACATTGATGGTCGGGCTGAAATGTACCGTGATGCCGCCTGCCGCAGCCGTGCCCTGCCGTGTAGCAGAGAGTTCGGCACTGTTGGCGGCCATTGAAGCGGCCAACGAGGAAGTGTTATCGCTAAAACGCTGTTATAAATCCGAAGCTACGCCGCCGATGGCGTTGAGCGGGCGCGGTGCATCCTGATTGATGCCGATTTGCAGGCCTTCCATCATCCAGCCACCAAAACGGCGGAACACGCGGCTTGGCGATCGGATCTGGTTGCTTTGGGCAAAGGCATTTTTAAACCACGCCGCCTTCTCGGCAAACCAGCCCTTAACCGCTCCGAATTTGGCGATTAGCCCATTCCATAACCCTTGGATAATGTTGCTGCCGAACTCGGTAAACTTGGCCGGCAAGTCGATGCCGAACCACGAGAGAACGGCCGCAAAGGCCGAATAGAACGCGTCAATGGGCGACCAGTTGAGAATCAGGCCGAGGATGCCGAGCAGGCCGCCGTCAAAGGCGGTTTTGATTTCCGTCCAAGCAGAGCCGACCAGCGAGGAAATGCCGTCAAAAATCATGCACCAAGCGTCCAAAATCATGGCGCCGGTTTGCACCACCGAACTCAGGATGCCGCCGATAACCAAACCGAAGGTCTCACCGAAACTGCGGGTGCTGCCTTCGGCCACCTGATTGACGCTGAACAGCTCGCCAAACCAATAGATAATCGGCTGCACGAATGGCCGCACTGCTGCCCAAATACCGCTGAACGCCTCGCCAAGTGCGATTAAGGTCGGTTTGACCGGCTCCAGCCCTTTCGTAATGCCGTCAATCACGCCGGCAAAAAACGCCTTGATCGGATTCCAGTATTTGTAAATCAGCACGGCCGCCAAGGCGATGGCCATAATCGCCCAGCCAATCGGCGTGGTCAGCAGCGAACGGGCAAAAAACATAAAGCCCTGCCGCACCAAGCCCAATGCCACATTCAGTTTGCCGAATACGCCGGCACCTTGGCCTATACGGCCGAATACCGAAGCAAACGGCGCGGCCACCCTGCCGAATCCGCCGGCGATACGGGTCGCCCATTGGGCGGATATGCCGAAGGTGCGCAGCAGGCTCACACCGCGCGATACTCCGCTCATGCGGAACAGCCGCCACATATTGCGCATGGAGCGGATTTTCTGAAATCCCGTCCACATTGAACGGAAAGGCATGGCAATCAAAGAACCGGCATAAGCAAGTCCGAGGAAGATCAGCTTGAGCCCAATCAAGCCTACCGCCAAACCGGCAACTACTTTAATGGCCTCTTTATGCCTGCTGATAAACGGCATGGCATATTGCTCAATCACGTTTTGGCCGAAGGCAGCAAACCGTTTCAAATCAGGTGCGAATACTTCGCCAAACTTGGCGGCGGCATTTTCGGCCATCCCGCCCAGTGCCTCTATTGCGCCTGACAGGGTGCCAGTTTTTACTTTGATCCGGTCTTCTAAGGATGCCTGCTGATCCATCTTGGTAATCATGGCGTCGAAGCCGCCCAAACCGGCCTGGCCGAGGATGGAGGCCACGCGTCCGCCCTCTTGTCCGAACAGGGCATCGGCCACATCCATCACGCCTTTGTCGCCGAAGCGGGCGCGGACTTTGCCGAACTCAGATTCCAGCGTGCCGGTAATCTCACGCAGCGATTTCATGCTGCCGTCTTTGTTGAAGAAGTCGAAATGAGCGCCGGACTTTTCCACCATGTCGCGCACTCCCGTCCGCATGCCCTTGGCGGCCATTTCCATCATGGCCGGCCCTTTGGACAACTGGCTCAACATCATATTGAAGTTGGTACCGAAGCTGGAGCCCTCCAGCCCTTTATTAGCAGCCAACCCTTCTACTGCATAAATCTGTTTCTGATTCTCCAAACCGGTCAGGCCAAGGGTATTAACCTTCGGCGCATAGTAGGACATGGCTTGATACATGTCCTCCTTACTCAGGCCGGCAGCGAAATAGGCACGTTGGGTCAGGTCGGCCGAGCGCAGCAGCTCGGACTCCTTGATACCGTGCGCCTCCATGTTTTTGGCAAAAAAGCTGCCGTCGGCGATCGGAATGCCCATCACGGTATTCAGCCGGGCAGTAGCCAGACCGCCGCCGTTGATGATGGTTTCATCCGAAATACCTTGGCTCTTCAAGCCGAGCGCCATATTGGTAAAGTCGGTTTTATTCCCCGGCAGGGCGGCGCCCCATTCGGTGGTCAGCCGGTCGATTTCGTTGAAGCGGCCGAAGCTGCCGTCGCGTCGCATCATGGAGATTTTCAGATTGGCAGACGCATCCTCCTGCTCCATAAATTTACGGATAGACCCGACCACCGGCGCAGCGATAACCGCCGCATGGCCGGCTGTCTCCACCATTTCGGAACGCAGCTGCTGTCGGTGCTGTTGTGCTGCCCGCTGGCCGGCAATCGCCTTATTCAGGTCGTTCTGGGCGCGGGTGGCACGATGAATCTGCAT
Source organism: Neisseria basseii (assembly GCF_962707005.1). Taxonomy (NCBI): domain Bacteria; kingdom Pseudomonadati; phylum Pseudomonadota; class Betaproteobacteria; order Neisseriales; family Neisseriaceae; genus Neisseria; species Neisseria basseii. The sequence continues at coordinate 72,732 of NZ_CAUIXH010000003.1, forward strand.
TGTCATGGCAGCAAAGGCACGGCTCTGTTCGGACAGGTTGCGCGAGGGCATCAGCCTCTGCTGCTGACGGATAGAGCGACCAAACGCATCATTGGCGTGGGTCGCTTCTTTGATGGCAGAGCCTAGAGATTTGGCGGTACGCTCGGCGCGGCCGAAAACTGTGGTAAATCCGGCCTTCAATGCGGCGGCAATGGTTACACCGACTAAAAATTCCTTTGCCATACTGGTTTACCTGTGCTAATAATCAACTTATGGAACTTGACTTCAAAAACAATTTCACCCTATCACTGGCCGCCATACTGTTTTGGCTGATGGTGGCCACCGCTTCCCTGTGGCTGTTTGCCAGCATGTGGGCGGCTGTCGGCTTCTGGACGGCGTTGTTCGGGTTTGCCGTCTTTGGGCTGATACTGGCATGGCCTGCCGGTGTGGTCTTTACCGCCGCCAGCTTCTCTCTTGCCGTGCTTATTACCGGCATCTGCCGGCTGTTCCGATACTGGAAACAGCCGGGCTCTACATCTTCGAATACTTCGTTTTAACCTGCCGGTTGGCCTGCTGCTGCCAAATCAAAATCTCATCCGGCGACATCTCTTCAATCATCTTGGGCGAAAAGCCGAACCACCAAGCCAAATCGGCAGCAGCTTGGTGGTAACTATCCCAATCAATTTGCCCCAATACAAAACGTCTGCAGCTTGCTGTAATCCTCCCATGCCATATTCTCGAAATCCTCTGGCATCAGACCGGAAGCCAAGGCCATGACATGGATCTGCTGTAAGGCCGCACTATTCGGGTACAACTCGGCTGCCCGCTTGTAGTCTTTCACCAGCACGCGGCGGGTGGTCACTTCCGTAACCGTGCCGTTTGGTGTCTCAATCGGCTGTACCAGCTGGATGGTCTGGGTAACACCGATTTTTTGTTGTAATTTTTGTGCTTCGTTCTGAGCCATTTTGCAATCCTTTTTCAAATTGGCCGGGCGGGACGGCCTGACAAAACCGCCGGTGGTAAATAAAAATCCCTACATCGGATTTGATGTATGGATTGTCGCTTGCGGGCGCCTTAAAGGTCTTTTAAACGGCTTTAAAAAAGCTATGCCCCGATATTGCGCCGGTAGGTCTCTTCCACGTCCACGCCGTCCACGCGGTACTTCGTTGCGCAGGGCGTTGTAGTAAAGTACTTCGCGCCCGTCCAGCACTTGGCGGATTTCAGTGGTCTGGTAGGTGCTGGAGAACTCCGCTTTTTCTTTCGGCTTGTAGCCACCCAACGCATTCTTGCTGAAGGTAGCGGTCACCATCGTTACCAGCGGCACTTCCTTCACACGGCCTGTGGTGTCGTATGTCTCCACGTTGGCACGCACCATCAGCTGCACCGCCTTGTATGGGTTGGCGGCTTTGCGCGCCACTTCGGGGAAAAAGCTGTTCCAGGTAATCTCGCCCTCGAGTGCGGCCACGCCCATCGGCAGCTTGACCGTGCCTTTCAGCCCCAGTCCTTTGTACTCGTCCTGCTCAAACTCAAACTCCGGCAGTTTGAACTCGCTGGCCTTTCCCAACAGGTCGTTGCCGTCGATGTAGACGTTGGCGTTGTAAATCACTTTGATATCGGACATCTTTCATTCCTTCCTTATCGTTGGCTGACCAAGTTGGCCAGATATTTGCGGGTCATCACACAGGCATTGCTGATGCGCTCGGCCGGAAGCTTGGGCGTGTATTCGTATTTGAGCGGCACTTGGCCTTTGCTGAAAGCATCCACCAAATCGTAGTCGTAATCCAAGTCCACGCTGTAGCCGACGATGGATTGCAGGGTGCCCAGATAGGTGCGGATGGAGCCGAGCAGGCTGTCAATCAGGGCATCGTCAATCGGGCGGTCGATATACTGCAATTCGAAGCGGTGGATGGATTCGTCGATCACGTCGCCAGTGCGCTGTGCCACCTCGAAGTTTTTGATGTGGCTGACGGTCGGGAAGCAGGCTAGGCGGTTGCCCCAGAGGCGGTAGCCGGTACCGTAGCTGTTGAACACCGTGGTAATGCCTTTTTCATTGAGACGGTTGGTATCGCTCTGCGGGTCGTCGGCGCGGGCGGTCAGCGGCATTTCGATGCCGGTCACGCCCAGCAGGTCGCGGTTGGACGAGCTGTACCAGTAGCCCTGTTCCACGTCGGTCTTCATACGCAGGCCGGCAGCGTGGGTAGCCAGGCTCTCCACGCCGAGCAAACCCAACACATAGGGATAGAACAGCATCATACGGTCGCTGGAGGTTTGGAAGTTGATACTGCCCAATGGGCCACGGCCTTCGATGGCCTTGCTCAGGGTGGTCTGCTGCGGGGCGGCCGCATAGCCGATGGCCTTAATCTGCTCGGCCAGCACTTCGATGGCGGCGCGGCATTTGGCGGTCTTGTCGTACTCGGGCACGATGATGATTTTGGCATCGGCACCGAAGCGGTTGAAGCCTTCAATCACCGCCTGCAGTCCGGTACGTTGGCCGGTGGCGGCCACATAGGCACCGATGATTTCATCTTCGGTTACTTTGGACGGGTCGATGTAGGTATAGCTGATGGTCGGCGCGGTGGGTTTGGTTTTGAACACAATCTCGCCGGTCAGGGCATCGGTGACGGTGTAGTCGCTGCCCTCGTTCAGGATATTGCCTCCGTCTTTCACGGTGTAACCTGCCTGCAGGGCCGGATGGGCGGTGCGGGCGGTCAGGGTGTCGGCATCGACCGTCAGTGCCTCGTCGGCCACGCTGCTCTTATGCTTGGCTGGGTCGCACACATTGACCACATAGGCGGTACCGGCCTTGTAGCGGGTAAAGATATTGGCGGCATCGGGCAGGGTAAAGCCTTTGCCGGTCAGGCTGCTGCCGAATGGTAAGAAATCGCGGGCGGCGGCGCATACGGTCAGGGTATTGACCGCACCGGCCGGTGCGGTGCCGACCATGGCGGTAATCGCGCCGTCGGCGGTGTAAATCGGGTTGGTGCCGCCGTCGATACGTTTGGTTTCTGTACCGTGGTGGAAAGCTGCGGACATAATAATCTCCTAGGGTTTGGGTTTGATATCGGGGTTGAGCGGCTGGCCTTGCTGCCGCAGGTACAGGCTGCTGACTTTGGGTCGGATATCTGCCGGGCGGCGTTCGACCTGCTGGGTTTCGGTTTGGGCAATCAGCTGGTACTGCCATGCCCCTCCTTCTTCGGCCAAAAACTGCTCGCTGATCAGGTGGCACGGCTCGCAGTCGGGCGGGCGGTAGCCGGTGATGGCCAGCCGTAATGCGTCGAGCAGATCCAAGGCTGCACCGTCATGGTTCAGGCCGCGCCCGAACACGGTCAGCGCCAGTGTGACGTCGCGCTGCTGGCCGATTAGGCCGAAGCCGTCCGGACGGGCAAACTTGCTGCCTTGATAACCGACCAGCACCGCGCCCAGCGGTGCCATAAAGCGGTAGCCGGCCGGGTCGTCGGGGAACAGTTCCACCGTGTAGGCGGGCAGCTCGGCGGCCAAATAATCGCGCACGGCGGTCAGAATCGGGCAGGTGGCAGACATCAGTAGCCTCCCCAATCCTGCTTGGCATTGCCGCGCACACGGTAGGCACCGCGCTCGGCCTGCGGCCGCTCAGTATCGCTGGCCAATTCATCGGCACGCACACCCAAATGCAGCTTGCCGTCGCGTACCTGCGCTAAGAGCTTGAGCGCGTTGTCGTAGGCTGCCTGCAAAGGTTTGGGGAAATCGGCAGTGTTGATGCGGCGGGTATGCAGCCAGTAGCGCGCGATGTCGCTGCACACCGGCCGCAGGATGCTGGGTACCGGCTCCAGCGGCAGGGTGTAACGACCCATCAGGTAGCCGTCGGCAATTTCGCAGGCATAGGCGATGGCTCTGTCCACCACTTCCCAGTCCGGCTCGGTGCCGCCGCCGATATCGTTGGTCAGTTGGGTCAGCTCGGCCAGGCTGACGGCAGCCTTGATGTCTTCGCGCGTGATGTACATGCCTAGTCCTTTTTGCCTCCGCCGCGTGCTTTGGACTGTTCTTCAGCCTGCTCGGCAGAATCTGCCGGCTGTTCGGTTTCAGCCTGTGCCGGCTGCTCTGTCTCGGCAGGCGCGGTTTCGGCCTCAGCCGGTTGTTCGGGCTGGGTCGGTTCGGCAGACGGCTGTTCCGGCACCGGTGTTGTGCCGTCCGGCTGGTAGCCGGATGCGGCCAAGTCTGCGTCCGAGATGCTGCCTGCGGTCACATGTGCGGCCACCAGCTCGTACTGCTCGGGCGTCAGGTCTACGGCTTCGCCGGATTCAACGCGGAACTCCTTGCCCTCGGCATCAGCCAGAATCAGCGGGGTGTTGGCGATATAGGTTTTAATCATGGTCAGGCTCCCAGTTTGATGCGGATGACTTCGTTGGCGCCGACGGCGGCGTCCAAAGCGCGGCCGAGAGTTACGGCGGAGGCGGCCTGTTTTACCGCGCAGCCCTGCGCGTCCGAAGCCACGGCATCGCCCGCTGCCAATGCGCCGCCGGATTCCACCCGCACGATACCCAGCTCATCCACGGCCAAGCTGTCGCCCTGATCGGCGTCGTATACCGATACACCCAAGGCGGGCTGCCCGGCGGTGGCCTGTTTGCCTTCAAAATTCACGAAACGTTTCTGTACGATGGCGGCTGCCGCGATGATGGTTTCGGTCAGCACTACCTTTTTGGTTTTTGCCATTTGTCTTGCTCCTGTATTTGGCGGGCTACCTGAATTTTCAGGCAGCCTTTCGGTTGATTTAAGCCACCACGTCTTTCAGCAGGTAACCGCATTTGCCGCCGGTTACCACAGCCTTTTTGATGTCGGTGTAACGTACATATTCGACCTTGCCGCCCACGCCTTCGTAAGTGTCGATGAAGGGCAGGCCGCTGCGGCGGAAGGTGTAGCCGAAGCTGGGGTTGCCTTCGTCTGCCGGCTGTCCGGTGCTGTTGGCACCGCGGATCTGCAGGCTGACATGGTTGCCCCACACGTTGGCAAATTGGCCGTTGGCGGTCAGGCGGCTTTCACCGATGATGATGTCTTCCAGTTCGAACAGGTCTTTGAGGATGTCGAGCGTAATGCATTTTTTATCGTTGGCACCCAGCTGCGCCTGCAGTTTCGGGTGGTAACGCAGGTGTTTCAGTACGCCGGCACCAATGACCATGATGTTCGGGCGCAGGCCGACGGCTTCGGCGATTTTGTCCTTGGCGGTATCCACGTCGGCGAGCGGGTCGCTGTTGGCCTGGTTGCTCCATTGACTGGTGCCGCTTAAGGTTCTGACGTGGCCGGAAGCGTAGCTGGAGGCGTTCTGCACCAATCCGGCCACAATGACTTCGTTTTTCAGCAGCACGCCGTCTTTCACGCGGCGGGCGGCCTTGGTCTTCTGACTGAAATAGGCTTCCTTCTCGGCACGGTAGTCCACGCCGGCGGCCAAGTCGTGCTCTTCCAGCGTAACGGTTTCCCAACCGTTGCCGTCCAACACGATTACATTGCTGTCGGCACCGATGGCGCGGCGGGTTTCGTATTCCTCAAACGCGGCTTTGCCGTGGGTGGGGAATTTGACGATTTCGGCTTCCGCCGATACCACCGGAAACACCGTTTCGGCGATAAAGCGGTTGGGGGCATAGCCCTGCGCCACAGTGGTCAGGATAGGGGAAACGCCCTGCAGTTTTTTCAAATAGTTTTGACTCATGGTGTCAGTCCTTATTTCATGCAGCGGAATACTGCTTGTTCATAGGAAATGTCTTCTTTGGCCGCTAGTGCCTTGGCGCGTTGGTGTAATTCCAGCTCGGACGGGTCGGCATACTCGGCAAAGTCTAGACTGCCTGCCGTTTGCGGTTCACTGCCGGTGGCTACATGTCCGATCGGCAGCTGTTGCGGCAGCACCGCCGACAAAAACTCGCGCAGCGCAGTGCCCAGCGGCTTCGCCGCCTCGCCCTCGCCGAAGTCGGCGGTGGTGTGCTCGGGGTGCTCGGCAAAATCCAGCACCTGTACCACCAAGGCTTTGTCGGCAGGTTTCAGACGGCCTTCTTTTACTAAGCCCTCGGCAAAGTCGGCGTTTTGCTGGTGCGACGCGTCGCGCAAATCTTTTGCCTGTTCGTCTTTCAGTTTTTTCAATTCGGCCTTGGCCTGGGCGGCATCGGCCTCCGCCTTCTCACGTGCGGCCTTTTCGGCAGCCAGTGCAGCGGCTTGGTCTTGTTCAGACATGGGAGACTCCTTATGGTCGGTTGGGTTGGAGGAGGGAGGGGGATCGGCAAACAACACCGGGTCGGGCGGCAGGTCAGGCCGGGTGGCCATTTCCTTGATGCCTTCGATTTCCCAGTCCGGCACCACCTTGTCGGCGGCGTCTTGGCCAAACTGGGCAATCAGCCATTCGCGCATATTGCGCCATAGCCGGGCGGCAATACCATGTGCCGCCTCGGAAAACTCAATCACGCCTTCCTCGGCTTCGCCGAACTCAATCGCCCGCAGCCCCTTGACCGCCGGGGCGTGTGCGCCGAGAAAGCCGACATGGCGCAGGTAGTAGCTGTCCGGTACCGGATTGTTCGGATAGCCGGGCGGCCAAAAGGAGGCAGATACCTTCTTGTAACGTCCGGCACGGACGGCCTCGGCAAAGCCATCATCCATTTGGGCAAACTCGGCAGTCAGGCTGCCACCGTCGGCCGCCAGCTTCGGCACCCAGCCGTAGGCCGGGGCGTTCATGGCCGGATGGCCGATGACAATCGGCGCTTCGTGCAGCTTCGGGTCGTACACCTCGGCGGCGCGCTGTACGTCGGCATCCGTGATGTTCCACCGGCTGCCATCGGCACTGATGCGCTCGCCACTTCGAAAAATCTCAAACATAAAAAATCCCCATCACTCGTGTTAAGCGAATGATGGGGCATGGGCTGCCTGAAAGTCCTTTAAACGGGTTTAAAAAAATACCTCCGAAGCCGGCATCGCCAAATTTACGTTTTAAGCGCGTTCGGGCGGCGGGATAAGCAAACGTACCAAACCGTAAAAAGACATCGGTCAGGAACGTTCCTGACCGACCTTGTGCGCGTTTTAATCTGTTTTACTCCCTTTGCCTTTCCCTTCATCGAACAAATCCTGCTGTGCAGCGTCGATTTTAGCCTGTCGTACCCGTTCGATGATGCGGTAAATCCACTGCTCCGAAAAACCGTACTCGCGTGCCAGCTGTTTTTGATTGGTGCCGTCAAACTTGTCAAAGATTTCTACGTCGCGCTCGTCGATATCCCACAGCACCCCGTGCGGGATATACAGGTTCTGTCCTCCCCATTCCCGTGCCATGCGTTTGGCTACATGGTTACCGATGGTTTTGGCCTGTTTTTTGTCCGCCACCCCGGCAGAATGCACTTCCTCTCCAACCTTGGCCGCCAAATCGGACAACAGCTCGGCCACCCTTGCATGCGTCATACCGACCTCCCTTCTACCCGTTTTTTCCATTGTTTCAAATGCTCGATTACCCGTGAGGCATCGTCCACGCTCAGCCAGCCCTGATAGTCCACGCCGGTCATGCGGCTGACGAAACGGGCCAGGCTCAATTCGCTCGGGCTACGCACCGCGCCCAAGCGGTGCAGCTCCAACCACAGGGCGCGTATTTTTTTGATTTGCGCGTCCATTCCGTCCGCTGCCTCGCGCACCGGGATATCCCGTCTGCCGCTCTCGGCCTGCGCCTTAGTGGTGACCACGAAGCCCTGCGCCTTCATGCCGCGCAGCGCCAGTTCCAGCTCCTCCAACGACAGTTTGGTGCTGCTGGTCTTGCCGCCCGATATGTTGGACAGCAGCCTGCGGTAGGCGGCATCGCCCAGCATCAGCTGGTTTTTGGCTATGTGCAATAGCTTAATCAGGCGGGCTTTCTTTTGGGCTTTGGGTTCACGCATTTGGACTCTCCTAATGTTCCACTGATGCCGCCGCACTGTGGCAGCGGCATGGGTTGAACATTACACTTTAACCAAGTCTTTGAGCTTATCGCTCGGGGCAAACTTCACTTTGCGTTTGGCCGGAATCTCGACCAGCTCGCCGGTTTGCGGGTTGCGGCCGGTACGTGCGGCCGTCGTGATTACCTTGAACGTCCCGAAGCCGGGCAGGATTATCCGGTCGCCTTTGGCCAAAGCCTCCGTGATACTGTGTTGCACGGCTAGCAGCGCGATTTCAGCATCGGTCCGGCTCAATTCGCCGTGTTCGGCAATGGCTTTGATTAACTCTGATTTAGTCATGGTTTAACTCCTGTTTAAATTGCGGCAGGCCGTGCCGCTCGGTATTGCTTATTGGGTGGTATATTCCCGAAACTCTTTGCCGGTTATTGACTTAACCTCACGCTTAATCAACTCCAAGGCAATCAGGCTGATATCCTGTGCAATGGTGCCGCCGTCTTCGCCCGGGTCAGGCAAGCGCTCGTCCGATTCCAACTTGAGCAGGATACCTTGCGGAGCATCGGCGATCATGATGGTTACGGTGGCCATTACTACACCTTCGCAATATCCAAATTCATCAAGCGATACTCGCCGTTGGCATCGCGCTCGTGTACCCGCACAAAGGCCTTGCTGGTATGCACCTGCAGGCTGTCGCTCAATGCATCCATCGCGCGTTGCCATTTCTCGTCGCTGATGTCCAGACGGCGCAGCCCCAGCACGCGGGCGGTGCTGATATTGCCGTCGCGGTCGGTGGCGAAGGCGGCGTTGATGATGGCCAGCAGCTCTGGGCGGCTGCCTTCCGAGTATTCGCGGATACATTCGTCAATCAGCACTTTGGCAGCGGCCAGCCCTTCATCGAATACCAGGGCATCTTGCATTGCCAGCTGCACGCGGTATTGACCGTCAAAACTGTGCAGGCGGATATTGCCCTTCTTGCCGCCCAGCGAGGTGCCGTACTGGTTGGCAGAGAGTTCGGCAAAGGCCGCAATCTCGTCCATCGCCCAGCGGCGGTATTCCTGCAATTCTTCCTGTACCGCGCGGGCGCGGGCGGTAATTTTCTGCACCAGCTCGTCGCGCAGCAGATCAATCGGGCGGATGTTGGCAATCGGCACCAGATTGCCGCGTGCGTCCTTCTTGTATTGGCTCATATCAATTTGGCTCATCTTCATTCCTTCCATCGTCTAAAAATTGGTTTCGTTCAATCATCTTGTCGGCCAGCATGCCTAACATTGCGGCCAAACGCTTTTTGTTTCTGGCTATTTCCTCTTCCGTCCACACCTTTTTCGGGGCTTCCAGCTGCGGCGGGGGCGGCACGGGCGGGATGCAGGCAATCAGCATTTTCGGGGTCGGCCAGCGGTCTACGGTTGCCCATAACGCGCCGAAGGCCTGTCGGATGCGCGGTACGTCGCGCTCGTCGTCCCAGGCGATCGGCAGCGAATCGAAAGCGGCAATCCATGCCAGATACGTCCCGTCGGCCGCATCGAGCGGCGGATGCCCAGGCAACCGCATGGCGAACATGTGCTGGATGCCGGACACCAAGGCATTGTTTACTTCTTTGGTCATCATTTCGGGTCATCATCGCTTAAACTTCTCACCGGCTGCGGCCGCTTGTAGGGTGCTGCTGGCCACGGTCTGTTGTTGCTGGTTAAGGCTGCCTGAAAGGGCGGTATCCGCTGCCGGAGCCAAGGCCGTGCCGCTGGTTTTGTCCGGCGTCCAGAAGGTCAGGTTCTCCAGCAGGAAGCCGTGGCTGGTCAGCGGCGGGGTCAGCCTGCTGCTGTCGCGGGCTTCGATAACGCGGTTAAACGCCCAAATCCATGCCTCGCACGGCGCGGGGTAAATCTGCCGCTTGCGGGTAATCTCGCCCGCCTGAATCAGTGGTACCAGCTCGCCCAGCAGCTTGGCCGCCCGAGCCCAGCTCAGGTCGCGCTCGCCCGGGCGGAACAGGCCGAGATAGCGCAGCGCGGCTTTGGTCAGCTCGTCGGAGATACCGGCCAGCGCCACCAGCAGGTTGCGCGCCTCGTCGTGGGTAATCAGCACCTCAAGGCTGGCGCTGGCGCCGCAGCAGGGGCAACGGGTTTTCATGACTGCTCCCGGTTGATAAAGATGTCGTCGTATCGGTTAAAGGCGGCCATACACACCACCACCAGCAGCATAGCCGCCACCGTCAGCACCAACACGCCGGAGACGATGCTAGCCAAATACCAGATAAATTTTGCTACGGTTACCATGTCTTATTCCTCTACTGGTTCATACACAATCCCGCGCATCCGCTCTTGATCGCTCATGCGTTCGTACACTGCTACCGTTTCGGCGACCTCACTCTCAGCTTGCCGCTCTTTGGCTGCCAGCCGTGCCGCTGCCGTATCCGGCTGTCCCACCAGCTGCCGATGGGCTGTCGGCTGCGGGGTGCAGCTGCCGTCCATGGCGGCATAGGCCACTGCCACGATGGCGGCAATTAACCAGTTCCGAGCTTCGCGGCAGGCAACGTTTTTTAATTCCGGACACATGGTTGTTATCCTTTCCAACTGATGCGGATATAACGCACCGCTTCGCCGATACCGATGCCGATGATGACCAGTGCCAGCGCCAAGGTCAGCGCGTTGCCGAGCACCTGCCAGCAGCTTGCCTGTACAAACCAGTTCCAAAATGCACTCATCTCACACCCCCCTTACCATATCGCCGTCCACCGGCATCTGCAGCTCGGCCGCCTGATTCATTGAGGCACTAACTAGGTTATTGACTGCCAGCGGGTAGAGCAGGCTGTGTTCTTCCACCCCGCGCCCGCTGCGGCCGCGCACCGTCAGCCGTTCGGCCACCGCGTCAATCGCGCTCTCGTCCATAATTTTGGTGATGTCGCCGCCGGCGCGTTCGATTTTGTGTTTCAGGTAGCCTGCCAGCCGTCCGTCGGTCAGTGGCAAGAGCGTCACCACCTCGCAGCGCTGCACCACTTCGCGCACCACTGGGTTGTTTTCACTGAGCTTCTGCGCCAGTTCGGTCTGGCCGATCAGTACGATACCGAGCAGGCGGTCAAAACCGTTCTTCAATTCAAAAAAGCGTTTCAGATGTTTCAGGGTCGGAATCGGCAGGCCGTGTGCCTCTTCAATCATCAGCACATGTTTGTTGCCCGCTTTCGCGCTCTCCTGCAGGGCGCGGTGGATTTGGCGGAAACGTGCTTCCGAATCGCGGTAGGGTCGGGTGCCGGGCGATACGGCTTCCAAGATGGCGGCGGCAATGTGCGCGGCTTTCAGGGTTTTGCCCTTCACATCGTTATCTTCCATCGCCAGCACATACGGTTCGATGGTGATCACCTGCCTGCCTTCACGGTTGATGCGGTCTTGCAGGTCTTCGCGCAGGGTGGACTTGCCCGCGCCGCTTTCGCCGACCACCGCCACAAAGCCGCCGTGGCAGGCCGTCTGAAACATCGCCTCGCGCACATAGCGCACATCAGGGGTCATATACACGTCTTCCGCGCTGCGGATTTCGTCGTTGAACGGGTCGCGTACCAGGCCGAAATAACGGCGGGTGGCTTGGGTCAAAGTGGCTTTTCGTAGTAACATATCGTCGTCCTCGCTTTCATTAGGGTGGGCAGGTGCGGTTTCCGGTTCGTTTTCCAGACATTGCGGAATGTCCGCACCATTCGTTTCAAAATACTGCTTCAAACTCTCGCGCAGCTCGGCTGCGCCTTTTTTCGGCCATTCGCCGTGGTTGATTACCGCCACCAACCTGGGCTTGCTGCAGCCGATTTCGGCGGCGGCCACGGCGTACGATTTGCCGATTTTTCTAAATGCTTCCTTCATCTCATGCCCCTTTCACAATCCGCAGGCTGCCTGCGGTTCTCAGGCGGCCGAATACCTCTTCGATTTGGCTGGTGGCCACCCCGTCCGGGTACAGCCGTTGCAGGGTTTTTACCGCCGCGCCCCAGTTGCCGCCGGCCGCTTCGATGCGTGGTTTGAGCAGCTTGGCCAGCTCGACCTTGCTCAACACCTGCTCGCGCACTTCCATCGTGTTGTAGGCCATCTGTTGCCCTTGCTTGGGCATATACAGGGTGTTGGCGGCGGCCAGCGTGTCTTCCTGATGTTTGAACGGGTCGATTTCGCCGCCGAAGGGCACCGCCTTGCCTTTGCGTTTGGCCGCTGCCGCTTCCAGCGTGTCGGCCTGCATCGCCAGCTTGTCCAGTTCTTTGGCGTGGCTTTGGGCGGTGGTGTCGGCCTGCCCTTTGTATTCCGCTCCGATGACTGCGGCATCAGCCCTGAAGCCCATGTCGTCAAACACCACCTCCGGCACCGCCTGCCAGATTTCGTTGCCCTCGCCGTCGTAAGTGGCGATACGCGCGCCGGTCGGCTCCCACGGGTTCTTGGCCACCAGCAGTTTCTGCCCCACCAGCACGCCCTTGATGTCTTTCACGCTGTACACCCGGCCGCCGAAGCGGATTTCCAGATCGGGCGACACTTTGGCTTCTTTCGGCGCAGAAACGGCCAGCTCGCGGCAGTAATCGGCAGGCGGCGGCAGAATCAGCTGCTCGGCCTTGATTTTGTTCCATGCCTGATAGCGGGTCAGGCCGTGCCGACTGTGAATCTGAGTACCGTTGTAGTAACGCATCCAGCGTTCGGCCAGGCGGTTCAGCTGCCCGATGTCGTGCACCTCGGTAAAGCGCAGGCTGCTTTCAAACGCCGTTTCCACAATGTCGTTGCCTTTTTCTACCTGTCCTTTGGCGCGCGGGTTGCCCGGCTTGTTGATCTGCACATGCACATCCAGCGACTTGCACAGGTTTTTAAACGCTGCCGAGGTATTCGCACTGCCCGGGTCGAGCATCACCATGCGCGGTACACCGCGGAACGGGTCTTTCAAGACATCCTGTTTCTCCTGCATCATGAAGATAAAAAAATCACACAGGTTGGCACTGGTCTCGCCACCGAAGTAGTAGCGGGCGAGAATGGTGCCGCTGGCGTGGTCGGTGCCGGTGTAGCGCCACACGCGGTCGTTTTCGATTTTGACCACGTTTTTCGGTTTGTTTTTGTAGAACTCTTCCTGCTTCATTACCCGCAGGCCGCTGTCCTCGCCGCTGCGCGGCAGGTAGTAGAGCACGCACAGGCTGGGGTCGATCTGCCAGCAGTGGTTCGGGTGTTCCGATTTCATGCGGTTTACCGGCGCGGGCTGCAGCAGTTGGTCGGGGTGCAGCTTGTATTCGCGCAGGGCGCGGGTAACCGTGCTCTCGGACAAGGGCAGCACCTCGCCAGTTTCCTCATCCACGCGGGCGGCGTCGATTTTGCCGTTGGCGCGCAGCATCTCCACTGCGCGGGCGACCGACATCAGCCGTTTGCCGTTGCGCCGCATCGCCTCCATCAGCACGGCCGAAATCAGCTGTGCCTCGTGCAGGCTTAATTCCGAGCGGCCGGCATCGCTGCGCCGTTTGCGGCAGGGCTTCACGCTGACCGCTTCCAGCTTGCGGTACAGCGTGGCCACGCTGATGCCCAGCTCGGCCGCCTGGCTTTTCAGGTAGCCTGCCTTCTCGCCGTGGCCGAGGGTGGCTGCATGAGCGGCCACGGCAGCTAGTTTCTCGGTCAATGCAGGGTTCATGGTTTACTCCCCGTCCAGCCATTCCGGCTTGGCGTTGGTCGGCGCTTCTTGCGGCAGGGTAAAGCGTTCGCGCAGGGTTTCGGCATCTCGAATGATTTGGTTGATGGCTGCCACCATCTGCGGGCGGTGGTCGTAGCCGTTGGCTTCGCCGTGTGCCAGCATCTGTTCGAAGACCTCGGAAAAGCGGCTCAAGTCGCTGCGGGCGGCCACTTCCAAACTGGAGAGCTGCATGGTCAGCTCGCTGCCCACGTCTTCGGGGCTCGGCTCTTTGCCCGTCTGCTTCTTGGCCAGCTTCTCGGCCAGCTCGTCCACCTTCTTGTTTTTGTCGGCGATGATTTTGTCTTTGGCCTCGGCGGTTTCGCGGCTTTCGCGCAGGGCGGCGCGGAGTTCGTTGCGGGTCATGCGGTCAATGTCGTCTAGGGTGTGTCCGTTGATGTCGCCGCCGTCGGCCAGTTCTGCCAGAGCCTCGTCTTCCTCTACCAGCAGCTCCAGCAGTTTGGATTTGCCCAGCTCCATCAGCTTGGGTGCGGCCTTCTGCATTTGCGGGGTAGCAAAGCGGCGGGTGGCATTCATTAAACGGGCAGTCTCACGGTAGTGCAGCCCTAATTCTTCTTCTGTAATCTCGCGGAATCGGCCATGCTCCGTGTGCTCTTTCAGCACAATTAAAGCCCGCCCTAGCTCAAACATTCCTTCCAAGGTCTTACGTGCCGCTTGCCTAGCACGCTCCACCCATCGTTCCTCGTTGTAACTCTCGCCATTCCCCCATTGTTCCATCACCATCACGCTGTTCATCGCCGCGTGGTTGGCTGCCATATTAAGGGTGTCGTGTTCGATAATTTCTTTACTCATGTTGGTTCTCCAAAAGTGACGCCAGCGTCACTTTTCAAAATCTGTTCACACGCTGGTCGGTTTCTTCCAACTTGCCTTTTAGATATTCGGTCTGCCGTCTGAAGCGTTCGGCAATCTGAAGAGTCTTCACGCTGTAGGCGAAATTGCCGTTATCCAGCTTCACCACTAGCCCCGCCTCAATCAAATCCTCCAGTTCGCGGGTAACGTAAGACGGGTTAAGGTCTAGGCCGTCGGCGATTTCCTTGTTGCTGATGCCGATTAGCGGGTGCGCTTCCAATGCCTTGAAGACACTCAGCAGCCGCTGTCCTTTTCCGCTCGCCATATCAATCCTCCGGTTGCTCTTTCAGTCCCAATTTAATCGCCGCCTCGTGCGCCATACCGCGCCGGCCTTTCAGCTGGCCGCGCAGCAGGTGCTCCACCACCGTGCGCTCAAAGCCGAAATACCTTGCCCATGCGCTGCGGTTGATGCCGTGCCGTACAAAGTACCGCTGTGCCGACTGTGTTGTCTGCGGATAGGGCAGCGGTAGAAATTTGTCATGTTGCTTACTCATTTAGTGCCTACCTGTGTTAATCTGTGCTAATCGTTTATTCCAAGGAGTCCCGACGCCATGCATATCGACAATGCCCCTGGGGTTTCTACTGCCGAAGAACATATTGCTGAGCTATACCGCCGGATAGATAGGTTAAGTGACCGTATTGAGAGTCTCGACTTGGTGTTCTATCCCATTTGCCTCGCCATCCGTTTGCGGTCTCCCCTTTTCTTTGATGAAATCACGTCCGGAATGGAAACCGTCCATCGACAGAAAATAAAAGAGGCTGCGGAGGCGGATTCTCCGATTGATCCTAATAAGGTCTATGCTTTGGAACGCTTCTTAGCGACAGCCAAGCTTGTTCGAGAGAGTGCCGAAAATGTTCAATCCGAAGTTGCCGCTGCCGGGAAGCCAGCCGGATAAAAGCCTTTCTCTTCCGGCCCAAGGCCGCTTGGATTTCCTGACATATGATTCGACGCAATTCTTGTTCAGTCATTTTTCGTCCTTTTCTGTGTCGGATTGGTTTTAACTGTGGTGTTGCGTGTAGAATAATCTACATTTGTAGTTTTAGCAAGGGGAGAATTGTGAATTTTGTAGATTTTTTGTACAGAATAAAGCAAGAGCTTGATTTAAAACAAGATAAGGATGTGGCTAATTTTTTAGGATTAGAGATAAAAGCATTTTCAGCAAGAAAAGCAAGGAATTCGGTGCCTGAAGATAAGTTGCGTCTAGCCGCAATTGCACATCCTGATATGAAGATTGATGTTGACTATATTTTGACTGGCACTCGATCTAGCCAAACGGAAATAGTGAGAGCCCCATCCCCGAGTTATACAGACAAGAGGCTACCTGAAAAATCTACACCCAGCCTGAGCGAGGAAGAGCGGGAGCTGCTGGCCTTGTTCCGCCAGTCCAGCGAGCTTGGCCGCGCCGTCATCATGAGCGCCGCCCGTGGCGCAGAGAAAAAAGAAACCGCATCTGCGGCTGACCAAGTAGCTTGACTATGAAGCTGGATTGGTTGGCAACGTTTGATGAGGCTTTAAAATTGAAGCCACAGTTTTCCATCAATTACCATGAAGACCTATATTGGCTTTTTTTATATAAAATACATCAATATATATGTTCTTATGGCATTGAGGCGAAGCCGTATTTCGGCCGTCCGGCGCTATCTAGGATATGGGAGATTGAACATTATCAGCAGAAACTCCCGCACCGTATCAATGTCTTCGGACTACCTTATCACTACATAGAACACACTTATCGGAACGGATTCAACGGTGAGAGCGGCATCCCAGCCAGTTTCAACTATCCAAGTAATGGATACCAATACAATATATTGGAATTTGCAGAATATCCTCAATTGCTGATTGGTAATTTTGGCTTTGTTCTGGAAAACAAACATATTGCAACTCATATAGATATTCCCAAACCATTGAACTTGATAGGTGTTGTCAAGTTTCAAGAATACAAAACCCGATTCATCTACTCTTGGATAGGGGTGTTTCTTCGAATACCGCCGCTTAAGCCGTTGCCGAACCAGCTAATAACAGTGCCCCCTTTGCAATATCATTATGCGTATGGCAGCCAATTTATGCGGTATTACGCCAACAGCGATTACTTCCAAGATGAGAACGAGTTGAGAGCCAAGCATGGTTTTCCCAAAAAAGGGACACGAGGTACTGGGGAGCTTATTCTTTATCGTACAGTAAGCTCTATTTTTGATAATGAACCTGTTAAACGGCATTACCGTGGCAGGGAGCTGCAGGGGTATGAGATTGATATATGGCTACCTGAAAGAAGGGTGGGCTTTGAATTTCAAGGAGAGCAACACTTTAAAGAGGTCAAACATTGGCATGGCACAGATGGATTTCAAAAGCAAAAAGAGAGAGATAAAATCAAGAAAAAATTATTTAAAAAACTTGGGTATACAGTTATTTACCTGCGCAAAGAAGATGATTTAAGCAAAGAAGGCGTTTTACGATGTTTACGGGCTGCTGATATATTGCGACCCGTCCCTGAATTTTTCCAAAATGATTTTTAAACCCGTTTAAAAGACCTCCGGCACCCAAATCAGCCACAATCCCTGCATCAACACCGATGCAGGGATTTTCTTATGTATATCACCATTATCGCAGGACACAGTAACACCGACCCCGGCGCCGTCAACGGCAGCGACCGCGAGGCCGACATCGCGCAAGACATGCGCAACATCGTCGCTTCCATCCTCCGCACCGACTTCGGATTGGAGGTCAAGACCGACGGTGAGGGCAAGGGTAACCTGCCTTTGCGCGAAGCAGTCAAGCTCATTAAAGGCAGCCGTCTGGCCGTCGAGTTCCACACCAACGCGGCGGTCAACAAGACAGCCACCGGTATTGAAGCCTTATCTACACCAAAAAACAAAGCCGCCTGCCAGCGCCTGTGCCGAGCGGTGGAGCAGGCCACAGGTTGGAAGCTGCGCGGCGAAGACGGCTACAAGCCCGACAATGCCGGCCAGCACAGCCGCCTAGCCTATGCTCAAGCCGGCGGCATCATCTTCGAGCCGTTCTTTATCTCTAACGACGCGGATTTGGCGTTGTGGAAGCAGCGCAAATGGCCGATCTGCCGCGCCATTGCAACCGCCATTGCCGAGGAGGTTCAATCATGAAAATCACTTCTAAAGACGGGAAATTCTTTGTGTTCGATGCAACCGAGAGCCTGTTGGTTAATATTCTGCGCAACTTGTTTACCCTTTCTATTCTGGCCTTCTGCATCTACATCAGTCGGGGCTCGACATGGTGGACATTTGTCAGCGGCTTAATGTTCATCGTTGGAATATTCAGCTGGCTGTTCGGTCAACTCAACCGGGTGCTTACCTTTAATTCATGGGATGAATTCCGCGCTTGGGTCGAGCAGCAGGAGAAAAGCCGCCATGAATAGCCTTAAAAACTGGCTGGCCGGCGCGTTTACCAACCCGTCCAGCGGCCAAGCCAGCCATACCAAGGTATGGGCCAACGTGGCCTACGCCGTGATGACTTACAAATTTGTCATGGCACCCGAACCGGTGGAGTGGATGTGGTGGAGCTACGGCTGCATTGTGGGCGGCTACGCCCTCATCAAGCGTGGCCTATCCATCATCCCGCAGCTGGAACAGATCAAACAACAGGGAGATCAAAATGTGGATGCTACCGACGAATAAATCTTTGCTGTACGCACTCGGCATCGGCCTGACATTGGCCAGCGTATACGGTGCGGGCTACACCCACGCCCGCCGTCTCTACCGCGCCGAAATCGCACAGCTGCAGCAGCGTCATGCCGAGCAGGCGCTGGCCACCGAACAAGCCTACAGCGCCAAGCTGGCCGAAGTCAGTGCGGAAAAACAGAAGTAGCACGACTTCGCACAGCAGCAATCGGTCAAGCTGGCCGAAACCTCCCGTCAATTGGACACCCAAACCACACGCATCAAACAGGAGATAGCGAATGCAGTCAAAAACGATCAAAGCAGCGGCCGTTGTTACAGCGGCCTTGGTGCTGGCGGCCTGCAGCTCTATAAACAAGCCCTTGGCTACACCGATTAAGGTGGTGGAG
This sequence comes from Neisseria basseii, assembly GCF_962707005.1. NCBI lineage: Bacteria > Pseudomonadati > Pseudomonadota > Betaproteobacteria > Neisseriales > Neisseriaceae > Neisseria > Neisseria basseii. The sequence continues at coordinate 91,135 of NZ_CAUIXH010000003.1, forward strand.
CGCCCGGTGCTGCCCCCCGCTGCTGCCGAACTGTTGGCCGAGCATCCGCGCCCGGCGCCGCCGGTTTCAGGCAGCCCCACCGATTTGCTCAATCACGCCGCCGACTACGGCGCATGGTGCGGCAAACGCGACACCCAAGTGCGCGGGTGGCAGGAATGGTATCGGAGAAAGCAGTAATGGATATTTCAGACAGAGCCACCCGGCAGGAGGAGCTGGCGCGTGAGGAGGCACTACGCCAAATCAGGCTACCTGAAAACGAGCATGGCGAGTTTCGCCAAAACCCGGCCGCCACCTCGCTCTTGTACTGCGTGGATTGCGGTGCCCGCATCCCCAAACGTCGCCGCCTGGCCGTCCCCGGCTGTACCCGCTGCGTGGGCTGCCAGGCATACCAAGAAATCGGATACCCATAATGATGGAAAACAAAACCTTTATCAGCATTGAGTTCTGGCAGCTAGTCGGATTCCTGCTCTCTTTCCTCGGCGTGTGCTGGGGCTTCGGCAAGATGTTGTTAGCGCAGTTTCAAAACCAGCAGGCCGAGCGGCAGCGGCAGTTTGAGACCATGCGGCAAAAACTGGAGAGCATGGATAACCAGTTCGCCGAGCAAAAGGCCATCCTGCCGGAAAAGTATGTCCTGCGCGAAGACTACATCCGCAACCAAGCCGTGCTGGAAGCCAAGATGGACAGCATCCAGCACACACTAACCGACCTGTACAAAATAGAAAGCCAAAAGAAATGAACGACAAAGCCCGCAGGGAAGGGATGCGCTGGCATCTGATCAACACCCTGAACAAAGCCCGGCCGTACACCTCCAGCGAAGTGTTTCTGTTGGACGTGATGCGCGGCATTTATCCCGATGCCACCGCATTGGAGCTGCGCCAGCAGCTCGAATACCTGAGCGACCGCCGCCTGATCGATCTGACCAAGCAGCCTGCCGGCATGTGGTTTGCCGACCTGACCCGGCTCGGTGTGGACTTGGCCGAATACACCATCGACTGCCAGCCCGGCATCGCCCGACCGGACAAATACTGGGAGGGCTGATCATGGCACGCCGCAGCACCATTGCCCTGTTGCCGGATGATGTCCGCCACGAGTTCGAACGCCGGCTGGCGGCCAATGCGTTCGGCAACTATACCGAGCTGACAGAATGGCTGAACGCACAGGGTTACGAAATCAGCCGTGCGGCCGTACACCGCTACGGCCAAAAGGTCGAGCGCCGATTTGCCAGCATCAAGGCCAGCACCGAAGCCGCCCGTCTGATTGCCGAGGGCGCATTCGATGAAGGCGACACCCGTTCCGAAGCCCTGATGGCGATGTTGCAGACTGAGCTGTTCGATGCATTGGTCGCCATTGGCGAGATACCGGATACCGAACTGAATGTGGTTGACCGCTTCGGCATGATGTCGGAGGCAGCCAAAAAAATTTCGGCACTCACTTCGGCCAGCACCCGTCTGAAGCAATGGCAGAGCAACCTGAAAGAGAAGATGGATGCCAAGTTTGCTGCGCTCGAAGCCGAATCGGCCAAGCAGGACAGCGGCCTCGACCCGGAAACGCTCAAACGCATCAGGCAGGAAGTATACGGGGTGTTTTCATGACACAGTCGGCCTTAACCCTCTATCCCTACCAGCAGCGCTGGCTGGCCGACCACAGCCGCTTCAAAGTCGGTATGTTTGCCCGCCAGACGGGCAAAACCTTTACCACCACGCTGGAAATCGTGTTGGACTGCTTAGATGCTGAATCGCAAGGCAAACGCACGCGCTGGGTCATCCTATCACGCGGCGAGCGGCAGGCGAAAGAAGCAATGAACGAAGGCGTGAAACGCCATCTGGAAGCGGCCGGCGTAGCCTGCGAAGTGATGCAGGTGCCGTTCGACGCCACCACCAACGCCCTAGAAGTGGTGCTGCCCGGCGGCAGCAAGATTACCGCGCTGCCCGCCAATCCCGACACCGCCCGCGGTTTCTCGGCCAATGTGTTTCTCGACGAGTTTGCCTTCCATAAAGACAGCCGCGAAATTTGGAAGGCGCTGTTCCCGGTCATCTCTGCCGGCTGGAAGCTGCGCGTGGTTTCCACGCCGAACGGCAAGGGCAACAAATTCTACGAGCTGGTTACCGACGAAAAGAATAAGGAATGGAGCCGCCACATCATCGATATCCATCAGGCAGTGGCCGACGGTTTGCCGCGCGATATCGAACAGCTGAAGGCCGGCCTGAACGATGATGATGCCTGGGCGCAGGAGTTCGAGCTGCAATGGTTGGACGAAGCCAGTGCCTGGCTGTCCTATGATCTGATTCACGGGGTGGAAGATGAGCAGGCTGGGCTACCTGAAAACTACACCGGCAATCCTTGTTATGTCGGCGTCGATATCGGCATCCGCAACGACCTATTTGTGATTTGGGTGTTGGAGCAGGTGGGCGACGTGATGTGGACGCGCGAACTGATTACCCGCCGCCGCGCCAGCTTCGCCGAGCAGGGCGTCCTGCTGGACGAGGTGTTCGAACGCTACCGCGTACTGCGCTGCTGCATGGATAAAACCGGCATGGGCGAAAAGCCGGTGGAAGACGCGCAACGCTGCCATGGAGAGAGCAGGGTAGAAGGCGTGCTGTTCAACACCTCTTCCAAACTGGCGCTGGCCACTATCGGCAAAGAGGCGTTCGAAGATAAGAAAATCCGTATCCCTATCGACCAACACCTGCGCAGCGACCTGCACAAGTTGCAAAAAACCACCTCTGCCACCGGCGCACCGCGCTTTGTGGCCGAATCCGATGCCAACGGTCACGCCGACCGAACTTGGGCGTGCTTTCTTGCTCTTAATGCCGCCGACGGTGAGACCGGCCCGGTACGTGTGGCCAGCCGTAAAATCCGCCGCCGCAGCCCCTTAACCCGAGGATACTGATATGGCCAAACCCCACTTCAAACTCAAAACCGCCAACGGTGCGGTCAAACTGACCGCCGCCGACCTGACCGCCCACCTCGCCGTTGCCCAACGCTTTTGGGGCATCGGCGGCTTCGGCGGCTATCTGCCCAATCCCGACCCCGTGTTGAAAAAGCTCGGGCGCGAGATCTCGGTTTACCGCGAGCTGCTGTCCGACCCGATTGTCGCTGGTCATGTGCGCCGCCGGAAGTCGGCAGTGGCCGGCATGGAATGGCGCATCGAAGCCAACGGTGCGCCTGACACGGTTTGCGACACCATTGCCAAGCTGTTCTCCGGTTTTGACCTGTACCGCCTGATCAACCAAATCCTAGATGCCACCCTGTACGGCTATCAGCCCTTGGAAATCATCTGGCAGCAGGGCAGCCTGTGGCTGCCGTCCGAAATCGTGGCCAAGCCGCAGGAGTGGTTTCAGTTCGACCAAGACGGGCAGCTGCGCTTCCGCCTTTCAGGCAGCCTGAATGACGAACCGGTACCAGCCTTTAAATTCCTATGCCCGACCCACAATGCCAGCTACATCAATCCCTACGGTATCGGCGATTTGTCCTGCATCTACTGGCCGACCATCTTCAAACGCGGCGGCCTGAAATTCTGGGCGGAGTTCTCGGAGAAGTTCGGCGCACCGTGGATCATCGGCCGCGAGCCGCGCAGCAATACCGACCAAGACACCGACCGCCTACTGGATGCTCTGGAACAGCTAATCGGCAACTCGGTGGCCACCATTCCCGATGACTCCAGCGTCGAAATTAAAGAGGCGGCGGGCAAACAGGGCAGTGCCGATGTGTACGACCGATTTATCCGCTACTGTCGCTCCGAAATCGCCATTGCGCTGCTCGGCCAAGACCAGACCACCGAAAAAGACAGCACCCACGCCAGTGCCACCGCCGGCTTGGAAGTAACCAAAGACATCCGCGACAACGATTGCCGCATCGTCGAAGGCTGCCTGAACCGGCTCATTGACTGGATCTGCGGTTTCAACTTCGCTGCCGACGCCCCGCGCCCGCAATTTGTCTTGTATACAGAAGAGGCAGGCGACAAGACCTTGGCCGAACGCGACCAAATCCTGACCGGCTGCGGTGTCCGATTATCCGAAAGCTACTGGAAACGCGCCTACAACCTGAGCGACGACGATATCGTTCAGGTAGCCTCTCCGCCAAATGCGACGCCGGCGTCACATTTGGCCGACTTCGCCGAACACCGGCCGGCTGCCGATGCCGGCTTGGTCATCGACACCCTCGCCCCTCTTTCAGGTAGCCTCAACGTACAAGGGCAGGCATTAACCGATATCTTGCTTGGCAGCCTGAAACAGGGGGCGGCTACGCCCGAAGCGGTACTGGACAGGCTGACCGCCGCTTATGCGAATATGGATGATGCCGCGCTTCAAGAGGAGTTGGCACGCTTAATCTTCCTGGCCGAACTGGTCGGCAGGGTGGAAGCCGCTGAGGAACTGAACAGATGAATCCAGAAGACATCAAAGTCATCTTCGGCATGCAACCCGAAGCCGCCGTGGCCTATCTGCAGCAGAAAGGCATCAACGTATCATGGGACTGGCAGGACATGCTGGACGATGCGCACGCTACCGCCTTCACCGTGGCCAAAACCGCCGGCATGGATGTGGTCGGCGACATCTATGCCGCCGTGGCCAAAGCCGCCGAAAGCGGGCAGACCTTGGAGCAGTTCAGCGAGCGGCTGACACCCGTGCTGCAGGCCAAAGGCTGGTGGGGCAGGCAGGACGTGCCGCACCCGGACACGGGCGAAATCCAAACCGTGCGCCTGGGCAGCCCGCACCGCCTGAAAACCATCTACCTGACCAATATGCAGTCGGCCTATATGGCCGGGCGTTATGCCGAGATGATGGATGCAGTGGATACTCACCCTTACTGGGAATACGTGGCAGTCAACGACGAGCGCACCCGCGAGACCCACCGCCTGCTGCACGGCAGCGTTTATGCCGCCGACGACCCGGTGTGGGACAGCCTGTATCCGCCCTTGGACTACCGCTGCCGGGTTCGACCCTTATCGCGCAGCCGGGGGGAGGGAAGAGTGCAGCCCAGCCCGCCGCTGGAAACCCAAACCGTGGACATCGGTGTCAACCAATATACCGGCGAAGAACGCCATGCCCAGCGCACCGGCATCCGCATCAACGGCAAATTCGTCGCCCCCAATGCCGGCTTCAATGCCAACCAAGGAAAAGCCATGCTCTCGCGCATGGCTTCGGTGGCGGTGGATAAGGCGCAGGCCGCCCATCCCGATATTGCCCGTGTGGCGCTGCGACAGATGATGGGCAACGAGCGTTTCAAATCCTCGCTCAATGCCGCCCAGCTGGCTTGGGTAATCGATTTATTGAAAGGATGACGATGCTGGAAATCAGCCTGGACGACGGCGACCTGCAACGCGGCCTCGGCCAACTGTTGCGCAATGCCCGCCACCCGCGCCCTATGATGCGGGCCATTGCCGCCGAACTGCTCAGCATTACCGAAGACAACTTCGAATCCGAAAGCTGGGGCGGCCAAAAATGGCCGGCCAATGCGCGCGGCGGCAAAATCCTGCAAAAAAGCGGACAGCTGGCCGCCAGCATCCACACCGCCTCCGGCAGCAACTTCGCCCGCATCGGCACCAACAAACCCTACGCCGCCATCCACCAGTTCGGCGGTACCATCAAAGCCAAAAATAAACCCTATTTGGTATTCAAAGTCGGCGACGGCTTCCGTAGGGTCAAACAAGTCAAAATCCCGGCACGCCCCTACCTGCCGATAAGCAAAGGTGGTACACTTCAGGCTGGCGCCGAATCCTGCCTGTTGGATGTCGCCCTCGATGCTTTGGCACGGGGTGTCCGAAAATAAAAAAGCGGGCAACCTCGCCCGCTCCGTTTTGTTGCACCCAGTGCAACGTTGTTACAAATTTCCCATCCCCCTTCATCCATCCTCATCCAACTTAATCCCATTTATCTCACAGACCCCTTATATTTATCTCACTGGGTTTCATTCCGTTCGGGGGGGCGGTTTTATCCGATAAAAGGCATTTTGTCCGACTGATTAGGGCTGCATCAAGGGAATATGAAAACACAGCCGCTTAGTCTCACGGCTGTGTTTCAAAATGTCGTTGAAAAACGGATGGGTCGGAATCGGGCGGTTTTGCTTCAATCAATCAAACCATTACGCCGAATGTCGGAACAATGCTTGTCCGGTCTTTCAGACGGCATAGCCCGCCGTCAGCAGCCGCAGGACACGTCTCCGGAGGCTTGGAGGCTGATTTCTCTGCGTTTTTTGGCTTTTTCGTAGCGGCAGCGTTGGCGGTCGGTCAGGACTTCCAGTGGGGGGACGGGGACGGGTTTGCCGTCTTTGACCGCAACCATCGTGAAGTAGCAGCTGTTGGTATGGCGGATTTCGCCGGTGCGGATGTTTTGTGCTTCGACACGGATGCCGATTTCCATCGAGGTGCGTCCCGTGTAGTTGACAGCGGCGTAAAAGGTAACCAAATCGCCGATGTGGATGGGTTCTTTAAACAGGACTTTGTCAACCGACAGGGTAACGCAATAATTGCCACTGTAACGGCTGGCGCAGGAATAGGCGACTTGGTCGAGCAGGAGCAGGAGTTCGCCGCCGTGTACGTTGCCGCTGAAATTGGCGGTGTCCGGCATCATCAGTTCGGACATAATGAGTTCGTGGGAAGGCAGTTGGCGTTGTTGTGTCATAGTGTACCTGTTTTAAGAAAGGGTGTTTTGAAATGGGTGCGGGAAAATTTTAGGGAATGGGGAAGTAGAATTCAAGCTAAAAAAAGCTATGGCGGGATAGCCTGCCGAAATGGGCCGCCGATGCCGTCTGAAGGCTTCAGACGGTATTTTGTTCAGGAAAGCCAAAAACGGAAAACCAAGAAAAATACGAGTGCCAGCACGCCCGCCCAAACGGCGAGCATGAATCCGGCAACCGCCCGTCCCATACGGTAAACCGGGTTTTTGCGTTCGTCTTCGATGGGGGAGGTGTGGTGTTTTTCGGGTTGTCCGGACATTTTGTTCTCAATCGGAAAAGTTGGAAACGGGCGTAAGGTTACGCTGCCGTGCAAAAAGATTCAAGAAGGAAGGTCAGCAGCCGTCTTCCCAATTTTCATCCCAAGCGTGTTTCAATGCCGTCTGAACGGTATCGGCATCGAATCCGCGGTAGGCGAGGAAACGCGCCTGTTTTTGTTTTTCTTTGAGGTCGGCGGCGGGGTGTTTGAATTTTTTACGCAACACGGCTATGGCGGACTGTTTTTCGCTTGAGCGGTCGGGAAGCAGGTTGCGGCTGGTTTCTTCATCTATGCCCTGTTGCGCCAAAGCCTGTTTCAGCCTCAATGAACCGTGTTTGCGGCTTTTGCTGCGGATATAGGCTTCGGCGTAGCGCAAATCCGACTGCCAGTTGCGTTCGGCAAATTCGTTTAACACGTTTTCTAACTCCTCTTCGCTTTCGGCGTGCGGTGCAAGTTTGTGTTTCAGACCGATGCGGCTGACTTCTTGGCGCGAGAGGATGTCCATCGCGCGGGCGCGTAGGGATTTTTGCGGTTTCATGGCGGCGGTTTCGGCGTGGGGCAGGTTTCAGACGGCACAGCGGCGCAAGCCGGAGCCGTCCGGATGCCTACTCTTCTTTGTTTTTCTGCGGTTGCAGGTTTTCGTAAATTTCGGGCAGCGAGCTGATAATCCAGTCGGGACGGGTCGCATCATCTTGCGAGAGCAGCGTCATGTCTCCGTAACCGAAGGTAACGCCGACACTCAGGCAGCCGGCAGCTTTGGCGGCGATGATGTCGTTGCGCGAGTCGCCGACCATAAGCATATTGGCGGCATCGATACCCAAAACTTCGGCGGCGTGCCGCAGCGGCAGCGGGCTGGGTTTTTTCTCGGGCAGGCTGTCGCCGCCGAGGATGAGGCTGAAGTAGTCGGCAAGCCCGAGCTGTTTCAACAGTTCGACGGCAAGGATTTCATTTTTGTTGGTAACGACGGCGAGCGGGATGCCCAAAGATTTGAGCAATGCCAGCCCGGCTTCGGTTTCGGGATAGGGGCGGGTGAAGACGCTCAAATGGTCGCGGTAGTATTTCATATAGGACACGAAACCTTTTTCCCACAGTTCGGAATCGGCTTCGCGGTCGCGGTCGTTGGTGAGGACGCGGTGAACCAGTTTGCCGATGCCGTCGCCCACATAGCTTTCGACCACTTTGGCGGGCAGCGGTTTCATACCGAGTTGTTCCAACATCGCTTCTGCGGCGGCGGCAAGGTCGGGGACGGAATCGCACAGTGTGCCGTCCAAATCGAAGGCGACGGCTTGGACGTGTTCGATGGCTGCATTCATAATCCGGTTTCCTGTCGGGTTGAAAGGGTTTATTTTAACATCGTTTGCACAGGGCTTCTAATGTATGGATTGTTAACAATCGCAACAGGTTTTGCAGGCGGTGTTTTCGGATTTCGGGGCGGAGTCGGACAAGGGTTTGAAATCCCGGCGATGTTCCAATTAAATTTTTAAAAAATAAGAGGATGACTATATCTTTATTTAATTGGACATTTATTTTTCGGACGCGGAGGCTGCCTTTTCAGGCGGAGTCCGGGCTGATTCCGTGCGGCTTGAAAAATAAAATCATATATAGATTAATCAAATCGGGCTGATTCCGACTACACGCTATTACATTTTGTCGGGAAATTGGTTATAGTAATGAGCGAAATGCACGCCACTGAAAATCTTTTTGTGAAAAGGAAGCAAAATGTCTGATGCCGTTGTAAAAGAAACCCTCAATCCGTTTGAAATCGCGCGCAAACAGGTCAAAACCGCCTGCGACCGGCTGAAAACCGATCCGGCCGTTTATGAAATCCTGAAGAGTCCGACCCGCGTGTTGGAAGTCAATTTTCCCGTCAAACTCGACGACGGCACGGTCAAAACCTTCACGGGCTACCGTTCGCAACACAACAACGCCGTCGGCCCCTATAAAGGCGGCGTGCGCTTCCATCCCGGTGTGAATCTGGACGAAGTCAAAGCCCTGTCGATTTGGATGACCATCAAATGCTGCGTTGCGGGTATTCCTTACGGCGGCGGCAAAGGAGGCGTTACCTTGGATCCTCGCGATTATTCCGAGGCGGAACTGGAACGCATCGCCCGCGCTTATGCCGAAGCGATTGCCCCGCTGATCGGCGAGAAAATCGATATTCCCGCCCCCGATGTGAACACCAACGGCAAAATTATGTCGTGGATGGTGGATGCCTATGAAAACGTGGTGAAACATTCCGCGCCGGGCGTGTTTACCGGAAAACCGGTCGAGTTCGGCGGCTCTTTGGCGCGTACCGAAGCCACGGGTTACGGCGTAAACTTCGCCGCCGTCCAAGCTTTGGAAAAACTGGGCAAAGACGTGAAAGGCGCAACCTACGCCATTCAAGGCTTCGGTAATGTGGGCTATCACACCGGTTACTATGCACACAAAGCCGGTGCGAAAATCGTTGCCGTATCTACTGTTGACGTTGCTATCTACAATGAAAACGGCTTAGATATGGAAGCTTTGTTTAAAGAGTTCCAAGAAAAAGGCTTCATCACCAACGAAGCCGGTTACGGCAAAGAAATTACCAACGCCGAACTTTTGGCTTTGGATGTGGACGTACTTGCCCCTTGCGCGCTGGAAAATCAACTGACTTCTGAAAACGCCGGCAAAGTCCGCGCGAAAATCGTGGTCGAAGGTGCAAACGGTCCGACTACGCCCGAAGCCGACGTTATTTTGCGTCAAAACGGCGTATTGGTCGTGCCCGATATTCTGGCGAACTGCGGCGGCGTGGTCGTTTCCTATTTCGAGTGGGTGCAAAACCTGCAAGGCTATTATTGGGAATTTGACGAAGTTCAGGAAAAAGAAACCGTCGTCCTGCGCCGCGCGTTCCGCGATATTTGGAATCTGGCGCAAGAGTATGATGTTGATTTGCGAACCGCGTCTTATATGATGAGTATCCGCCGTGTTGAAAAAGCGATGAAGCTGCGCGGTTGGTATTGATGTTTGAACAAAAAATGCCGTCTGAAGCCTTCAGACGGCATTTTTTGTGCGGGTGGGATTAATGGTGAGAATGGCCGATTTGGAAGGTTAAAGTCGAGTAGTTCGCCTGTTTTTGGCACACGCTTTGATCGGGGAAATCGGCTTTGTGTTCGACACTGGCTTTCCAAAAGCCTTGGCGCAACGGGATGATGTCTACTTCGCCTTTGTCGTCGGTGGTGTCGGAGAAGGCTTGGGCTTCGGTTTTGTGCGTTTTACTGCGGTCGCTGGTGTCGAAGCCGTCAAATGTGGCGGTAACGGTGGCATTGGGCAGCGGTTCGCCACGGAACAGAACGCGGACTTTGAAGCGTTCGCCTACGTGGATATTGGCGGGATTGTCCAGCGGGACGATTTCCAAGTTTTGTCCGACCGGTTTGGTAATGATGGCGGTGTCCGCGCTTTCGTGTCCGACGTTGACGATGTTTTTGCCGAACATACGGGTTTGTTCGCAATAGCTTGCGTCAGGCATTTCTTTGATGCTCGCCTGTTTCCAGCCTGCTTTGTTTTTTGACCAGAAAGTAGGCTGATATTCGGCGGTAACGAGATAGCTGCCGTCTTTGACGGGGCGGCTGCTTCGGTATTGGTAGTTGTATGTACCGCGTTGAATCATGTTTTCCTTGCCTTTTTCGGTAACAAGCTGCATCGGTTTGCTGAAGATGTGCAGGCGGTCTTTGGCGATGGGTTCGAGTTCGGGAAATTCGCCGTAGCCCAAGTCGGCTTTAAGGTATTCGCCGCCGTGCGTGTGGGCGGTTTCGACCCAGACGCGGTGGGCGTGTGCGGATGCGGCAAACAGGGCGGAAACGGCGAGCAGTGTCAATGTTTTCTTCATGGTGCAGCCTTTGTCTCGTGTGGGTTAAAGATTTTGTTATGCTATAACAAAATAAATATCGTGTGAAGACGGATTTGCTGTCTGAAAACTGTCTTTTTGCATCGATTTGAATTTTTCAGAAAATGAAGCGGACGTTTGGGCGGAGGCAACTTGTTTGATAAGATGGCAATATTTCAAAACGGAGAAATATCATGCCCTATGTCAATATTAAAGTAACCGGCGGCAGCGAAGCACCGACTGCCGCGCAAAAAGCGGAACTGATCGGCGGCGTAACCGAATTGCTGGCACGCGTGCTGGGTAAAAATCCTGAGACGACAGTGGTCGTTATCGATGAAGTGGATACCGATAACTGGGGCATAGGCGGCAAAAGCGTCAGCGAACGGCGCAAAGAGGGCAGGTGAAAAACCTGAAAATCTCGGTTTGATGCTTTAAATTCGAAGTTAAAAAGAGTACATTTCCATCCATTGCCCAAAATTTACGGAACACATTATGGATAAATTTCCCAAGTCTGCAAAACTCGACCACGTCTGCTACGACATACGCGGGCCGGTTCACAAAAAAGCCCTTCAGTTGGAAGAGGAGGGCAACAAAATCCTCAAGCTCAATATCGGCAACCCTGCGCCGTTCGGCTTCGAAGCACCTGACGAAATCTTAGTCGATGTCATCCGCAACCTGCCGACTTCTCAAGGCTATTGCGATTCGAAGGGATTGTATTCCGCCCGCAAAGCCATTGTTCACTACTATCAGACCAAAAGTTTGCGCGACATTACGGTAAACGATGTCTATATCGGCAACGGCGTGTCCGAGCTGATTACGATGTCTATGCAGGCATTGCTCAACGACGGCGACGAAATCCTGATTCCCGCGCCCGACTACCCTTTGTGGACGGCGGCGGCAACGCTTGCGGGCGGTATGGTACGCCATTATCTGTGCGACGAAGAAAACGGCTGGTTTCCCAACCTTGCCGATATGGAAGCCAAAATCACGCCCAAAACCAAAGCCATCGTCGTCATCAATCCCAATAATCCGACAGGAGCGGTGTACAGCAAGGAAATTCTGCTCGAAATCGCCGAACTGGCGCGCAAGCATGGTCTGATTATCTTTGCCGACGAGATTTACGACAAAATCCTCTACGACGGTGCGGTTCACCACCACATCGCCGCGCTTGCCCCCGACCTTTTGACGGTAACGTTCAACGGTTTGTCCAAAGCCTACCGCGTCGCCGGATTCCGACAAGGCTGGATGGTGCTCAACGGGCCGAAACATCATGCAAAAGGTTATATCGAGGGTTTGGATATGCTCTCGTCCATGCGCCTGTGTGCCAATACGCCGATGCAGCACGCGATTCAGACGGCATTGGGCGGTTATCAGAGCATCAACGAATTCATTTTGCCGGGCGGACGGCTTTTGGAACAGCGTAACAGGGCGTGGGAATTGGTCAATCAGATACCCGGCGTATCCTGCGTCAAACCGATGGGCGCAATGTATATGTTCCCGAAAATCGATACCGAAATGTACCGTATCCACGATGATATGAAATTCGTTTACGATTTGCTGGTGCGCGAAAAAGTCTTACTGGTACAGGGAACGGGGTTTAATTGGATTAAACCCGACCATTTCCGCATTGTCACGCTGCCTTACGTCCATCAGATTGAAGAGGCGATGGGCAGGCTGGCAAGATTCCTGCAAACCTACCATCAGTAGGATTCTGATAAAAAATGCCGTCTGAAACGGAGATTCCCGTTTCAGACGGCATTTTCAACAGCAGGAACGAATCAGGCAAATTTCAGTCTGTCGCCGTCGGCTTCCACCCTGATTTCGCTTTCGGGCGCATAGTTTCCGGCAAGCAGGGCTTTTGCCAGCGGGTTTTCGATTTCCGACTGGATGGCGCGTTTGAGCGGACGTGCGCCGTAAATCGGGTCAAAACCGGCTTTGGCGATGATGTCCAGAGCGGCATCGGAAACAGTCAGGCGCAGGTTTTGTTTTTCCAAACGTTTTTCCAAACCTTTAAGCTGGATTTTGGCAATGCTGCGGATGTTTGCCTGATCCAGTCCGTGGAACACGACCACTTCGTCGATGCGGTTGATCATTTCAGGACGGAAATGTTCTTTCACATCCTCCATCACAACTTCTTTCACCGCTTCGTAGTCCTGAATGCCCATTTGTTGGATGTGCTGGCTGCCAATATTGGAAGTCATCACAATCACGGTATTTTTAAAATCTACGGTACGGCCTTGTCCGTCGGTCAAACGACCGTCATCCAAAACTTGCAGCAGGATATTGAACACGTCGGGATGGGCTTTTTCCACTTCGTCCAAAAGAATCACGCTGTACGGTTTGCGGCGGACTTGTTCGGTCAGGTAGCCGCCTTCTTCGTAGCCGACATAGCCCGGAGGCGCGCCGATTAAGCGGGCAACGGCGTGTTTTTCCATATATTCGGACATATCGATACGAATCAGATGATCCTCGCTGTCAAACAGGAAGCCTGCCAAGGCTTTGCACAACTCGGTTTTACCCACGCCGGTCGGGCCCAAGAACAGGAAGCTGCCGTAAGGCTTGTTTGGATCGGCAAGACCGGAGCGGCTGCGGCGGATAGCATCGGACACGGCACGCACTGCTTCGTCCTGACCGACCACTCGGCGGTGCAATACTTCTTCCATTTTCAGCAGTTTGTCGCGTTCGCCTTCCATCATTTTGGCAACGGGGATGCCGGTCATGCGCGATACGATTTCAGCCACTTCGTCCGCGCCGACTTCGGTACGGAAGAGTTTGTTTTGTTTTTTGCCGTCGGGGTTACTTTCCGCTGCCTGCAACTGCGCACCCAATTTCGGCAACTCACCGTATTCGAGTTCGGACGCGCGGGCAAAGTCGCCTTGACGTTTGGCTTGTTCGATTTTGACTTTGATGTCGTCCATCTGTTTCTTGATGTCGGCAGTGCTGGAAGAGGCGGCTTTTTCGGCTTTCCAGATTTCGTCCAAATCGGCGTATTCTTTTTGCAGGCCATCGATTTCTTCGTCTATCAATTCCAAACGTTTCTTGCTGGCATCATCGGTTTCTTTGGCAACATGCATTTTTTCCATTTTGAGCTGGATAATGCGGCGGTCGAGTTTGTCCATCTGCTCAGGTTTGCTGTCCAGCTCCATTTTGATGCGGCTGGCGGCTTCATCAATCAAATCAATCGCTTTATCGGGTAGGAAGCGGTCGGTAATGTAGCGGTCGCTCAACTCTGCTGCGGCAACGATAGCAGGGTCGGTGATGTCGATGCCGTGGTGGATTTCATAACGCTCCTGCAAACCGCGCAGGATGGCGATGGTGTCTTCCACGCTGGGCTCGCCGACCAATACTTTTTGGAAACGGCGTTCGAGTGCCGCGTCTTTTTCGATGTATTGGCGGTATTCGTCCAAAGTGGTCGCACCGATACAGTGCAGTTCGCCGCGTGCCAAGGCCGGTTTCAGCATATTGCCCGCATCCATTGCGCCGTCGGTTTTACCTGCGCCGACCAAAGTATGGATTTCGTCGATGAAAATCAGTGTATTGCCATCGTCTTTAGCCAAGTCGTTCAACACGCCTTTCAAGCGTTCTTCAAATTCGCCGCGGTATTTCGCGCCGGCAATCAAAGCCGCCAAATCCAAAACCAGCAGGCGTTTGTTACGCAGGGATTCGGGTACTTCGCCGTTGACGATGCGTTGCGCCAAACCTTCGACAATGGCGGTTTTACCCACGCCTGGTTCGCCAATCAGCACAGGGTTGTTTTTAGTGCGGCGTTGCAATACCTGAATCGCGCGGCGGATTTCATCATCACGACCGATAACGGGGTCAAGCTTGCCGTCGCGGGCGCGCTGGGTTAAGTCAAGCGTGTATTTTTTCAGCGCATCGCGTTGGTCTTCGGCATTGGCATCGTTCACGTTTTGTCCTCCTCGTACCGCGTCAATCGCGGCATTGATATTTTGTTCGTTCGCACCGGCTTCTTTCAAAATTTTTCCGGTTGCATCATTCTGCTGAACCAAAGCCAGCAGGAAAAGTTCGCTGGCGATATAGGCATCGCCGCGTTTGGTTGCGGCTTTGTCCATCAGGTTCAATACCGCCTGCAATTCGCGGCTGGGCAGAATGTCGCCGCCCTGGCCGGACACCTTCGGCAAGCTGCTTAAATGTTGTTGCAAACGCTGTTTCACCTGCGGCACGTTCACGCCCGCATGAGCCAAGAGCGCGGCGGCTCCACTGTTTTGGTCGTCAAGCAGGGCTTTCAGTACAAAGCCCGCTTCCAGATAGCTGCTGTCCGCAGCCAACGCCAAACTCTGAGCTTCTGCAAGGGCTTGTTGGAATTTGGCGGTTAATTTGTCGTATCGCATTTTCGTTTCCTTTTCAAAATGTCCGCTGTCGAAGCCTATATGTGCATAATTGTGGATAACTCAAGCGTCAGATTTTAACTTTTCAGATTTAATTGCTTATCTTGTTGAATATGATTGAAATAAATTTTTTGATTTATGTGTATAACTTAATCTGTCCAATAGGGAAGCGTCCGATGCCGTCTGAACAAATATTTTGAATCGGGTATAATCGGCACATTCTTTTCCCTTTCAGACGGCATTGATGCCGTAAGGACATTTTATGAGCAAAAAAAGAGTTCTGACCGGCGTAACCACCACCGGCATCCCGCATCTGGGCAACTACGTCGGCGCCATCCGCCCCGCCGTCCGCGCGGCGCAAAACCCAGATACCGAATCCTTCCTCTTCCTCGCCGATTACCACGGCATCATCAAATGCCACGAGCCGGAGATGATTCACCAATCCACCCAAGCCGTTGCCGCCACTTGGCTTGCCTGCGGACTCGACCCCGAACGCACCACCTTCTACCGCCAAAGCGACATTCCCGAAGTCATGGAATTGAACTGGATTCTGACCTGCATTACCGCCAAGGGTTTGATGAACCGCGCCCACGCCTACAAAGCCGCCGTGCAGGCAAATGCGGAAAACGGGCAGGAAGACCCCGATTTCGGCGTGGAAATGGGTTTGTTCAGTTATCCGATTCTGATGACTGCCGACATCCTCATGTTCAACGCCAACGAAGTTCCCGTCGGACGCGACCAAATCCAACACGTCGAAATGGCGCGCGACATTGCCGGCCGCTTCAACCACCGTTTCCAAGAACTCTTCACCCTGCCCGAAGTGAAAATCGACGAAAACGTCGAACTCTTGGTCGGTTTGGACGGACGCAAAATGTCCAAATCTTACGGCAACACCATTCCGCTTTGGGAAAACGACAAAAAAACCCAAAAATCGGTCAACAAAATCATCACCAATATGAAAGAGCCGGGCGAGCCGAAACAGCCGGACGAAAGCCCTTTGTTTGAAATCTACAAGGCCTTCTCCACGCCGTCTGAAACGGCGGAATTTACGCAAATGCTTGCCGAAGGCCTGGCTTGGGGCGAGGCAAAAAAACTTTTGGCGGCGAAAATCAATGCCGAGCTGGCAGAACCGCGCGAACGCTACAACGAGCTGACCGCCAATCCTTCGCAAATCGAAGACATCCTGCAGGCAGGCGCGGCCAAAGCGCGTAAAGAAGCGCGCGAACTTTTGAATAAGGTACGTGATGCGGTCGGTATCCGCCCGTTGAAATAAACCCAATGCCGTCTGAACTTCCGCCTGCCGCGTTTCAGACGGCATTTTGAAACCATCAGGAGTGTGGAATGTTGAAAACATCTTTTGCCGTGTTGGGCGGCTGCCTGCTGCTTGCCGCCTGCGGCAAATCCGAAAATACGGCGGAACAGCCGCAAAATGCGGTACAAAGCGCGCCGAAACCGGTTTTCAAAGTCAAATATATCGACAATACGGCGATTGCCGGTTTGGCTTTGGGACAAAGCAGCGAAGGCAAAACCAACGACGGCAAAAAACAAATCAGTTATCCGATTAAAGGCTTGCCGGAACAAAACGTCGTCCGGCTGACCGGAAAGCATCCCAACGACTTGGAAGCCGTCGGCGGCAAATGTATGGAAACCGACGATAAGGGTGGTCCGGCAGGTTGGGCGGCAAACGGCGTGTGTCATACCTTGTTTGCCAAACTGGTGGGCAATATCGCCGAAGACGGCGGCAAACTGACGGATTACCTGGTCTCGCATGCCGCCCTGCAACCCTATCAGGCAGGCAAAAGCGGCTATGCCGCCGTGCAGAACGGACGCTATGTGCTGGAAATCGACAGCGAGGGGGCGTTTTATTTCCGCCGCCGCCATTATTGAGGTATTCGGACATCCCGGAATATATTTGGGTTTTTCAAACCTTGCGAAAAAAAGTCCGCACCGCCGGGAAACTCAAAAGGAGGGGTACATGTGTTACAATTTTTCGAACTGTTTTCATAAAATAGTTTTCGGACGTGTTTCAATATGGCATTGATGCCGCCTTATTGTTCGAGAAAAAACCCTTTATATTTAAATATAATGGGTTTTAACTAAACGGGAAACCGTTTTCTCTCCGGCCGATGGGCAAAATCAGCCGATTGATGAGGCACGATCCGGTTTTTAAGCAAAACCTTAATCAACAACTCAAGAAGGATAAGACATGAAAAAATTATTGATTGCCGCAATGATGGCGGCTGCCTTGGCAGCTTGTTCGCAAGAAGCCAAACAGGAGACTAAAGAAGCGGCCCAAGCCGTTGAATCAGATGTTAAAGATGCTGCGGCTTCTGCCTCTGAATCTGCCGCTTCTGCCGTCGAAGAAGCGAAAGACCAAGTCAAAGATGCTGCGGCTGATGCAAAGGCAAGTGCCGGGGAAGCTGTAACTGAAGCCAAAGACGCGGCAGCCGAAACCAAAGAAGCGGTAAGCGAAGCGGCTAAAGACACTTTGAACAAAGCTGCCGATGCGACTCAGGAAGCGGCAGACAAAATGAAAGACGCCGCCAAATAATTTGTTGCTTTGGCAAAAATGACGAGATGCCGCCTGCCGGCAATCCAAATGAAACCGCCTGAAGATTTTCAGGCGGTTTTTGAGTTATATGCCCCTTGTTTTTTACGCCTGCATGACCGTGCAGGGAGGATGTGCCGCGCATATCGGGATGTTGCGGACAGGCAAATGCCGTCTGAACATCATTCAGACTGCATTTGGTTTGTAAAGGTCAGACGGCTTCAACTTTAAACGGCATATTGACTTTTTGCCATTGGACGCTTTCATATTCCAATGCGTCGGCAATCAGGGGGTGGCGTTCCAGCCATTCCCTGTCAATACGCAGGATGAAGCCGCAACTTTCCGTGTCCGTGCGCAACTGCATATTTTTCGGGAAAGACAGGTCTTGGCGCGAACGGCAGAACAAGGCGGCAAGGCGCAGCGACAAAACGGCATACCACAACATTTCGTTGGTGCCGATAATGCCGCCCATTTTTTTCATATCGCCGCGATGACCGATGACCAGTTGGGCAAGTATGGTCTGTTCTTTACGTGAGAAACCCGGCATATCGGCGTTTTCGAGGATGTAGGCGGAATGCTTGTGATAGCCGGTGTGGGCGATGTCCAAACCGATTTCGTGCAGCGCGGCGGCGCGTCCGAGATACTGTTGCCACAAGGCAAGCTCTTGAACCGTAACATTTTTAGCGTGGCAGAGGCTGTCCATAAAGGTTTGCGCGGTCTCGGCGGTGCGTTTCGCCTGATTGAGGCTGACGTGGTAGCGGTGTTGGAACTCGGCAACCGTCTGCCCGCGCATATCTTCGTTTAAACCGCGCCCGATCAAATCGTAAAACACGCCGTCGCGCAGGGCGGCTTCGGTTACGGTCATCCTGTCGAGTTTCATTTCCTCAAACGCCGCCATCATCACGGCAAGTCCGCCGGCAAAAACTTCGATGCGTTCCGGTTTCAGGTTTTCAAATTTGGCTTTTTTGACCGAACCGGCTTCGATGATGCGTTCGGCGAGGGCGCGCATACCTTTGTAGGTAATGTCCGCCTCTTGAGGCATTTCGGCGGCAAGCACGTCGCGGATGGATTTTGCCGAACCCGATGTGCCGACGGCGAAATCCCAGCCTTCGCGCCTCATATTTTTGCTGATGCGCTGGATTTCGTTGCGGGCGGCGGAAATGGCGGCTTGGAAGTCTTTGGCGGTAATTTTGTTTTGGAAGAAGCGCAGGCTGTAGGTTACGCAGCCCAAGGGCAGGCTTTCGGTAATGTCGGGATTCAGCGTCGAACCGATGACAAATTCTGTCGAACCGCCGCCGATGTCGATAACCAGCATTTTGCCGCCGCCGGGGGGGAGGGTGTGGATCACGCCGGTATAAATCAGCCGCGCCTCTTCGCGCCCGGCGATGATTTCGATGGGGAAACCCAGTGCCGCTTCGGCCTTGGGAAGGAAATCTGCGATGTTTTTGGCGACGCGGAATGTATTGGTTGCCACGGCGCGCACCTGCTCGGGGCGGAAGCCACGCAGGCGTTCGCCGAATTTTGCCAGACAGTCTAAAGCCTGTTCTTGGGAGGCGGCACTCAGGTTTTTCTGTTCGTCCAGTCCAGCGGCGAAGCGCACCATCTGTTTGAAGGAATCGATGACTTTTAATTGTCCGTTGTTGTTTTCGCAAACCTGGAGGCGGAAACTGTTGGAACCCAAATCGACGGAGGCAAGGACGTTTGCGGGATTGGTGGTCATGGCGGATACCGGTGGGGGAAAAACGCAATGTTACTCTGACGGCGCAGGCGTTGACAATAAATGATGCGGCTGTTTTTGATTCTGCTCACAGATGTTGCCGACGGTATGTTTCCGACAGCAAAAAATGCCGTCTGAAAAACGTTCAGACGGCATTTTTTGCGCTTATTTGAAATCCTTTTCCACGCTCATGAAAATCTGCATGTTTTTGCGTGTGTAAAAACTTTTCATATTGCTGTCGATTTTCAGATAGCGGAAATTGAGTTGCGGCGTAAATCCCTTCCAAGAGATTTTGTCGTGCCACAACGACAGGTTTGCCTGATATTCGTGGTCTTTGCGCGGGAAGCGGTACACAATGGTCCCGGGCGCATCAAAAGTCCTGCGGGTATAGCGCAGGTTTGCCCGCAGACCCAAGCCGCCATCGAACGTTTTGACTGCGCCGATACGCAAACCCTTGCGGACGGAAGCCTGTTCCGCCTCCTTCGTTATGTCGTGCGACCAGTCCGCACCGCCGTAAAGCAGCCAGTCTTTCGGCGCGGAATACATCAGCGTCGCGCCAGCCAGCGGCATATGGCTGTCGTATCGGGCGGCGGTGCGGTCTTCCTGATAACGCTTCCACATATTGCCCGCGTTCAGCGTCAGCCGCCAGCGTTCGCTCAAGCGTCGGGAGAAATCGGCATTGAAGCCGCCGACGAAATTGTATCGGCTGCCGCCTAAGAGGTTTTGCTCGACAAACGGCACGATGCCGAACGAACGCGTTACTGAACGGTTTTTATAGCCGAACGACAGGCGCAGGCTCTGTTCGCTGAAATCTTTGTTATCCCAATAGTGCACGCCGCCGCCGCTGATGTCGCCGTAGAGGAAATGATGCCCGCCCGCATTGATTTCGCGCGACACGCCCAAGCCGTAGCGCAAACCGTGTGCCTTTTGCGGCAGGCTGTCGACGGTTTTTGTCCAGCTTTTTCCTGCAAATTCAATCGTTTTTTCGGACGAAGCGTTGTTTACATTGTCCGTTTGCTCGTATTGCAGCGACACATCGGGCTTCCAGCCTTGAGCCTTGTCTATGGCGGCAAGATAGCGGTCGGCAAGCTGCTGCATCGGCGGCTGCAAATCAGGTTTCGCACGCTCCAATTCCGCCTTCGCCTCGCGGTACTGTTTGTTTTCAAACAGCATCACGCCCAAATCGAAACGCGGATACGCCAAATCGGGCTGTTGCGCCAAAATGCCGCGATACAAAGCCACCGCCTCGTTATGGCGCAACTGGCTGCGGCGCAAACCGCCCAGCGCGTAATCGTGCAGAACCGGATTGAAATCCGGCAGGGCGCGATAGCTTTCCAGCAGCGTTTGCAGCGTGTCCCAATCGCGGGCGACGACGGCGCGGTTGATCTGCTCTTCCAAACCTGCAAGAGAGGCATTGCCGTCTGAAACGGCTTCGGCGGCTTCTCCGGCTGCAAGGGTTTCAGACGGCATGGACGCACCCGTACCGAAAGCCGCCTCGTTGGAAAACTTCTTATGCGTCGCCACAGGCTTGATTTCGGTCTCTTCTGCCTTGCCGACAGACGCAACAACAGGCGCGGCAGCCCGCTTCGGCGCGGCACGCTGCAACAGGCGGAAGGCATTGTCGATCTGTTCGTCAAAAGATGGGGCATAGGAAGCAAGCGGCAGAACCGGAATTTCCGTTTCGTCAGCCCTTTCAAGCCTTTCGGCAGGCACTATCCTATCGTCGAACTTGCCGTCCACGAACACCTGTTTCGACACGGGTATGGGCAAAACGGGCGTTTCAGCAACGGCCGCCGTCGGCATGGACAAGAGAAGCAAAGCAAATTTTTTCATAAGTCAAACAGTTTCAGGGCAAGGGACCGGACGGGCAAACCGCGCAGTCAAATGGTTGAAATGCCGTCTGAAAGACCGTTTCCGGTTTCAGACGGCATTTGTATCAGGCAGGATTAACGGGAACCGGCAAAGCCGATTTCGCCGTCATTAACCGTACCGACGATTTCTTCGGCATTGGCACCGAAGAAGCCGAGTTCGTAATTACCTTTATTAGAAGAGCCTTGAATACCGTAGCCTTGAAGGTGGCTTCCATCAATTTTGTTATTATGATTGATATTGGTTATGTTGCCCTTGTTCAAGACGACTTTTTCACCCAATCCGGTAATGTTGCCTTCACCCGTTCTTTCGTTGAAATTGACGGAGTAGCTCAATACGCCTTGATTTCTTCCATCAAATGCAGCACCGGAATAAGTCGCTTTACCGGCTGTGGGCAAGATTTTAGTCGGCGTACCTTTGATGGTCAGATAATTTTCATCATTGATAGGCTCACGCTTATTCACTCCATCTCCTTGAATCGAGTAGGAAGTCGGTTTAATGCCGGCAATCAGAGAATAATTCTGACGGTAGATATGGGACTCGCCGCTGCGGGTCAGTGTATAAGTTTTATACACTCCATCTACCTTTGCACGTACCTGTGCAGATTCTGTATGTGCAGCGCGGGTCAGCTGTTTCAAAGGTACTTTAGATAAATCAAGAGAGCCGCCATTGGCATTTTGACCCAAAGCGCTGACTTGGTAAGTCGAAACAGTTACATCATCCACACCGTACTCTCTAGCCAACTTATGTACATCTGCTTCAGCCTCATTTCTCAATCCACTGACGCTGACTGAAAAATTAGGTGTGTCGTTTGTCAGTGTAAACGGAGGAGGATTGTCGTTGGCAGCGGACGGTTGCGTTGCAGAGTTGCCGCCGTTGTTGGACGGCTGTGTCGCTGTGTTGCTGCTGTTGCCGGACGGTTGCGTTGCAGAGTTGCCGCCGTTGTTGGACGGCTGTGTCGCTGTGTTGCTGCTGTTGCCGGATGGTTGCGTTGCAGAGTTGCCGCCTGCTGCCGCCTGGGTGCTTGCGTCGTTGTAGTAATAATTGTGGTAAGTTCTAGTGGTTTTACAAGCCGCCAAACCCAAGGTAATTATGCTCAATGCGAAAACTTTGTTCAAAGTCATCATAATCTCCAAAATTTCAGAAATTAAAGTAAATAAATTTATGGTTGTGTAAACCGCTTCCCATCATACCCATATTTACTTTTACTGACAACCAAATTGTTAATGCTATCAATTATTCTGTTTAAAGAAGGCAACAGTCGGCTATTCATAATCCGCCATTATGCATACCGAACAAGATAAAACCGATTTCAGCGAACGTTTGAAAACAGCAATACGCCTCGCGGGTTTGGACGAGCTGTCCAATGCCAGTCTCGCCAACCGCTTCAACCTGCGCCATCCCAATCAGCCTGTCAGTACGCAGGCGTTTCACCATTGGCTGGTCGGCAGGTCGATTCCGACTCCGGATAAAATCGAGACGCTGGCAAAATGGCTGGATACCAGCGCGGAATGGCTGCGCCACGGCAGGCTCTCCGGCACGGAAGGTGCGGCTTCGCCGCAAGAAGCCCTGTTGTTGAAATATTTCCGCCTGTTGCCGCCCGAAAAGCGTGATGCGCTGATGGTGCTGCTGCACCATCCGGACGACAGATAGCCGGTGAAAATGGGAAATGCCCGGGCGGTGTTGTCTGTGCCTGTTTGGACAAGCGTTCTTGAGAGCGGTAAAATCGAGATTTGCCTGAAAAGGGCAGGGCGATATGCCGTGCTTGGATTTTGTGCGCGGTTTTTCGCGTTGAAAGCAATTATGTCTGTTTGAATATTTAATGCCGTCTGAAACATCCGGACGCGCCCCGTTCCCTATGAAAAAACCGACCGATACTCTACCCGTCAATCTGCAACGCCGCCGCCTGTTGTGTGCCACCGGCGCGCTGTTGCTCAGCCCGCTGGCACAAGCCGGCGCGCAACGTGAAGAAACGCTTGCCGACGATGTGGCTTCCGTGATGAGGAGCTCTGTCGGCAGTATAAATCCGCCGAGGCTGGTGTTTGACGATCCGAAAGAGGGCGAACGTTGGTTGTCCGCCATGTCGGCACGTTTGGCAAGGTTTGTCCCCGACGAGGAGGAGCGGCGCAGGCTGCTGGTCAATATCCAGTATGAAAGCAGCCGGGCCGGTTTGGATACGCAGATTGTGTTGGGGCTGATTGAGGTGGAAAGCGCGTTCCGCCAGTATGCAATCAGCGGAGTCGGCGCGCGCGGTTTGATGCAGGTTATGCCGTTTTGGAAAAACTACATCGGCAAACCGGCGCACAACCTGTTCGACATCCGCACCAACCTGCGTTACGGCTGCACCATCCTGCGCCATTACCGGAATCTTGAAAAGGGCGACATCGTCCGCGCGCTTGCCCGCTTCAACGGCAGCTTGGGCAGCAATAAATATCCGAACGCCGTTTTGGGCGCGTGGCGCAACCGCTGGCAGTGGTAGGCGCATTGTGCCGCAACCGAAATACGGCGAATCCTGTATAATCCGAAAATCTGTTCACTGGAAGTTCAGACGGCATTGTAACTGTTGATGCCGTCTGAAAAAATATGATGGCAAGAGATAACCGCATCCAAATGTTTCCGCACGAATGGCGCGCCAGTACGACGCTTTCCGGCGTGTACGCGTTGCGTATGCTAGGTATGTTCCTCGTGCTGCCCGTATTGGCGGTGTATGCCGCCTCGCTGCCCGGCGCAGAAGGCAACAAAACGCTGGTCGGGCTGGCAATGGGCATTTACGGGCTGACGCAGGCTCTGCTGCAACTGCCTTTGGGCATCGCTTCCGACAAGTTCGGACGCAAGAAAACCATTTATGTGGGGCTGATTGTGTTTGCAGCGGGCAGCTTTCTTGCCGCTGCCGCCGATACGCTGCCCATGCTGGTCGCCGCACGCGCCATACAGGGTGCGGGAGCGGTCAGTGCGGCAGTTACCGCGCTGCTGGCGGATTTGACGCGCGACGGCGTGCGTACCCGCGCGATGGCGATGATCGGTTTGAGTATCGGTCTGACGTTTTCGGTCAGCCTGGTCATTGCCCCTGTGATTGCCGACGCGGTGGGCGTTCGCGGACTGTTTATGCTGACCGGCATTCTGACCGTCATCAGCATCGGCGTGGTGGCGTTTATGACTCCCGATCCCGAAGTTTCCAAGCTGCATGAGGACACGCAGGCGCAGCCTTCGCGCATAGGCGAAGTTTTGAAAAACCGCCGGCTGCTGACGCTCGATTTCGGCATTTTCGCCCTGCACGCCGCACAAATGGCATTGTTTACCGCGCTGCCTTTCGCCATGACGCAGCTTGGCTTGGAAAAAATACAGCATTGGAAAGTATATCTTCCTTCTACCGTTGCCGGTTTGGTGGTAATGGTTCCGCTGATTATCGTCGGCGAGACGCGCAACAAGCTCAAACAGGTTTTTGTTTTGGGCATCGTCTGCATCGCGGTGGCGCAGCTCGGTTTGCTGTCCGGTATGCGCTCGGTGGGTCTGATTACCGCTTATTTGGTTGTTTACTTCATTGGTTTCAATGTGTTGGAGGCCAGTTTGCCGTCTATGGTTTCCAAAATCGCGCCGTCCGACCTGAAGGGTACGGCGATGGGCGTGTACAACACGATGCAGTCGCTCGGACTGTTTGCCGGCGGCGCGGCAGGCGGCTTGCTGTTTCAAAAATACGGCTTTGCCGGCGTGTTTGCCTTTTGCAGCATATTGATGCTGCTGTGGCTGGTAATTGCCGTTTTATCGCCTGCGCCCAAGCCCGTCAAAAACCTCAGTTACCCTGTCGGCGGCGTGTGGCAGGGCAATCAGGACGGCTTGCAATGCGCCCTGTTGCAGTTGGAAGGCGTGGAAGACATCGGTTTCAGTTTCGACAGGCAGACCGTCTATCTCAAAGTGTTGCAGAAGGGTTTCGATCAGGCTGCCGCTGAAAAAATCATCACAGGAGTTTAAAAAATGTCATTGAACAAAGTCATCCTCATCGGCCGCCTCGGACGCGATCCCGAAGTGCGCTATATGCCCAACGGCGAAGCCGTCTGCAATTTTTCAGTCGCTACCAGCGAAACATGGAACGACCGCAACGGCCAACGTGTAGAGCGTACTGAGTGGCACAACATTACCATGTACCGCAAACTGGCGGAAATTGCCGGGCAATACCTCAAAAAAGGCGGGCTGGTTTATTTGGAAGGCAGAATCCAAAGCCGCAAATACCAAGGCAAAGACGGCATCGAACGTACCGCTTACGATATTGTCGCCAACGAAATGAAAATGTTGGGCGGGCGCAATGAAAACAGCGGCGGCGCGCCTTACGAGGAAGGTTATGGTCAGAGTCAGGAGGCTTACCAACGCCCCGCGCAGCAAAGCCGGCAGCCCGCCTCCGACGCGCCGTCCCATCCCCAAGAAGCACCAGCCGCGCCGCGCCGCCAACCCGTGCCTGCCTCCGCCCCGGTCGAGGACATTGACGACGATATCCCGTTCTGAATTTTACGGCCGGACATCCTCGCGGAGGGAAATCATAAAGGACGGAGAAACCTTAAACCTTACGAGGCAGGGTTTCTCTTTTTTGCATTTTGGCCGGCTTGTTGCCGCCCTTTGCGTTGGGCAGAACGTTGCGATTGCGCCGTTCGGGCGTTTTGAGGCAGTGATGCCTGCCGCACGTCCCCGCTGTTTTCAGACGGTATAGTGGATTAACAAAAATCAGGACAAGGCGACGAAGCCGCAGACAGTACAAACAGTACGGAACCAATTCACTTGGTGCTTCAGCACCTTAGAGAATCGTTCTCTTTGAGCTAAGGCGAGGCAACGCTGTACTGGTTTTTGTTAATCCACTATATTTTAAAATTCAGGCGGTGTTTCCAAATAGCGTGAAGCAATAGCTGGGCTTCAGCCGGTTTGTTTGAAATAAAATGGTTGGAATCAAACGCCAAACGCTTGAACCATTATTGCCCGATGCGGCAAACCGGCATCGTCCGGCAATACGGTTGTTTAAAAATAGGGAAAGCAGGATGGAAAACCAAAGGCCGCTCTTAGGCTTCGCGTTGGCACTTTTGGCGGCGATGACGTGGGGGACGCTGCCGATTGCCGTGCGGCAGGTATTGAAGTTTGTCGATGCGCCGACGCTGGTGTGGGTGCGTTTTACCGTGGCGGCGGCGGTATTGTTTGTTTTGCTGGCATTGGGCGGGCGGCTGCCGAAGTGGAGGGATTTTTCTTGGCATTCATTCAGGCTGCTGTTGCTCGGTGTGGCGGGCATTTCGGCAAACTTTGTGCTGATTGCCCAAGGGCTGCATTATATTTCGCCGACCACGACGCAGGTTTTGTGGCAGATTTCGCCGTTTACGATGATTGTTGTCGGCGTGTTGGTGTTTAAAGACCGGATGACTGCCGCTCAGAAAATCGGCTTGGTTTTGCTGCTTGCCGGTTTGCTTATGTTTTTTAACGATAAATTCGGCGAGTTGTCGGGTTTGGGCGCGTATGCGCGGGGCGTGTTGCTGTGTGCGGCAGGCAGTATGGCCTGGGTGTGTTATGCCGTGGCGCAAAAGCTGCTGTCGGCGCAATTCGGCCCGCAACAGATTCTGCTGTTGATTTATGCGGCAAGTGCCGCCGTGTTCCTGCCGTTTGCCGAACCGGCACACATCGGAAGTTTGGACGGTACGTTGGCGTGGGTTTGTTTTGTGTATTGCTGCTTGAATACTTTAATCGGTTACGGCTCGTTCGGCGAGGCGTTGAAACATTGGGAGGCTTCCAAAGTCAGTGTGGTAACAACCTTGCTCCCTGTGTTTACCGTAATATTTTCTTTGCTCGGGCATTATGTGATGCCTGATACTTTTGCCGCGCCAGATATGAACGGTTTGGGTTATGCAGGTGCACTGGTCGTGGTCGGGGGAGCGGTTACGGCGGCGGTGGGGGACAGGCTGTTCAAACGCCGCTAGTTCGCAGGCAACGGAAAATGCCGTCTGAACGAGGTTTCAGACGGCATTTTATTTGAGGGAAGGATTAGCGCGGATGAACCATATCGGCAGGAACGACCAATTCATCAAACTCTTCGCCCGTCAGCAAGCCCAACTCAACGGCAGTTTCGCGCAGCGATTTGTCGTTTTTGTAGGCGGTTTTGGCGACTTTGGCGGCGTTTTCGTAGCCGATTTTACGGTTTAACGCGGTAACGAGCATCAGGGAATGGTGCAGGAAATAGTCGATTTTTTCCGGTACGGGTTCGATGCCGACGGCGCAGTTTTCGTTGAAGCTGTTGCACGCATCGCCCAACAGACGGATGGATTGCAAGAGGTTGTAGGCGATAACGGGCATATAGACGTTCAGCTCGAAATTGCCCGACGCGCCCGCCATGCCGATGGTAACGTCGTTGCCGAACACTTGGCAGCACACCATGGTCATTGCTTCGCATTGGGTCGGGTTGACTTTGCCCGGCATGATGGACGAACCCGGCTCGTTTTCGGGAATTTTGATTTCTCCCAAACCGCAACGCGGGCCGCTTGCCAGCCAGCGGATGTCGTTGGCGATTTTGTTCAGGCTTGCCGCCAGCGTTTTCAATGCGCCCGAAGCGGCAACCGCGGCATCGCGTCCGCCCAAGGCTTCAAATTTGTTCGGCGCGCTGACAAACGGCAGGCCGGACAGTTCGGCGAGTTTGGCGGCGGCTTTTTCGGCGTATTCGGGATGGCTGTTCAAGCCCGTGCCGACTGCCGTGCCGCCCAAGGCGAGTTCGTACAAACCTTTGAGCGCATCGTTCAGACGGCCTAAGCCGTGGTCGAGCTGGGAAACGTAGCCGGAAAATTCTTGTCCTAAAGTCAGCGGCGTTGCGTCCTGCAAGTGGGTGCGGCCGATTTTGACGATGGGGGCGAAAGCTTGGGCTTTTTTGTCCAACGTGTCGCGCAAGGCTTTTACCGCCGGAATAAGGTGGCGGTTGATTTCAATCGCGGCGGCGACGTGGATGGCGGTCGGGAACGTGTCGTTGGTCGATTGCGCGTGATTCACATGATCGTTGGGATGGACGGGCTGATACGCCGCCAAACCCGTACCGGCGATTTCGTTGGCGCGGTTTGCCAGCACTTCGTTCATGTTCATATTGGACTGCGTGCCGGAGCCGGTCTGCCAAACCACTAAAGGAAACTGCCCGTCGAGCTTGCCATTCAACACATCATCTGCCGCCTGCGTAATCAAATCCGCCTGTTCGGGCTTAATCCTGCCGAGGGAAACATTGGTGGCGGCTGCGGCTTTTTTCACCAGCGCCAAAGCATAAATCAACGGCTGCGGCAGGGTTTCGCCGCCGATTTTGAAATTGTTGCGGCTGCGCTGGGTCTGCGCGCCCCAATAGGCTTCGGACGGGACTTCGACATTGCCCATGGTGTCGTGTTCGGTGCGGGTGTTCATACGTTTCTCCTTTTGAAATGTGAATAAGAGTGATTCGCAAATATTATAATGGAGATTGGCGGAATGAGGAAGCATCAAGGCGGAGGGCAAACAAATGCCGTCTGAAGCCTTAATTGGTTTCAGACGGCATTTGTTTAGGTGTGGGGTTACAGCACTGATTTCACAGTATCGACCACATTGTCCACGGTAAAGCCGAATTCTTTGAAGAGTAAGTCGGCAGGGGCGGATTCGCCGAAGCGGTTGATGCCGACGACTGCGCCGTTCAGTCCGACATATTTGTACCAGCCGTCGGCGTGTCCGGCTTCTACGGCGATGCGCGGCAGACCTTCGGGCAGGACGGCGGCTTGATAGGCGGTGTCTTGGCGGTCGAATACGTTGGTGGACGGCATAGAAACGACGCGCACGGCGATGTTTTGTGCGGCGAGGGCTTTTTGCGCTTCCAAAGCCAGTTCGACTTCGGAACCGGTGGCAATGATGACGGCTTGGGCGTTGTCTTGGGCTTCGCTGATGACGTAGCCGCCGCGTTTGATGTCGTTCAGTTGTTGCTCGTTGCGCGCTTGGAATTTCAGGTTTTGACGGCTGAAAATCAGGCAGGACGGATGATCGGCGGCTTTGACGGCTTCTGCCCAAGCCACCAAGGATTCGGCGGTGTCGCACGGCCGCCATACGTCCATATTCGGAATCAGGCGCAGGGTGGCGGTTTGCTCGACGGGCTGGTGGGTCGGGCCGTCTTCGCCCAAACCGATGGAATCGTGGGTGAACACGAAGACGGGGTTGATTTTCATCAACGCAGCCATACGCAGGGCGTTGCGTTCGTATTCGCTGAACATCAGGAAAGTCGCGCCGAAGGGTTTCACGCCGCCGTGCAATATCAAACCGTTCATAATCGCGCCCATACCGAACTCGCGCACGCCGTAGTGGATGTAGTTGCCGCCTTTGTCGCGGGTAACGGAGACGCTGTTTGACCAGTCGGTCAGGTTGGACGGGGTCAGGTCGGCAGAACCGCCTACCAGTTCGGGTAGCTCTTTTGCCAAGATTTCGATGCTGTTTTGGCTGGCTTTGCGGGTAGCGACGGTTTCGGCTTTGGCGCACACTTCTTTCAATGCGGCTTGAACGTATTCATCGAAATTGTCCGGCAGTTTTTTATCCATGCGGCGCACGAATTCTGCGGCTTCGGCAGGATATTTGGCTTGGTATTGCGCGAACAGTTCGTTCCAGTCGGCTTCCAGTTTCGCACCTTGTTCTTTGGCATTCCACGCATCGTAAATTTCTTGCGGGATTTCAAAGGCGGGGCAAGTCCAGCCCAGATGTTTGCGCGTGGCTTCGATTTCGTCCGCGCCTAAAGGTGCGCCGTGGGTTTTGTGGCTGCCTTCTTTGTTGGCACTGCCTTTGCCGATTAAGGTTTTGCAGCAGATGATGGACGGTTTGCCGGTTTCGGCACGTGCGGCTTCGATAGCGGCTTGAATGGCGGCGGTGTCATGACCGTTTACGTTGGGAACGACGTGCCAGCCGTAGCTTTCAAAGCGTTGCGGGATGTTTTCGGTAAACCAGCCGTCCACTTTACCATCAATGGAAATATTGTTGTCATCATATAAAACAATCAGTTTTCCCAAGCCCAAAGTGCCGGCGAGCGAACAGGCTTCGTGCGATACGCCTTCCATCAGGCAGCCGTCGCCCATGAAGACGTAGGTGTAATGATCGACAATGTTCAAACCGTCTTTATTGAACTCGGTGGCAAGGATTTTTTCTGCCAATGCCATGCCCACTGCGTTGGCAATACCTTGTCCCAACGGGCCGGTCGTGGTTTCCACGCCGTCGGTGTAGCCGTATTCGGGATGGCCGGGGGTTTTGCTGTGCAGTTGGCGGAAGTTTTTCAGGTCTTCAATGCTCAGGTTGTAGCCGGTCAGGTGCAGCAGGCTGTATAACAGCATAGACGCGTGGCCGTTGGAGAGGACGAAGCGGTCGCGGTTGTAGAATTTGGGGTTGGCGGGGTTGTGATTGAGGAATTTCGTCCACAATGTTTCCGCCATTTCCGCCATACCCATAGGCGCGCCGGGGTGGCCGGAATTGGCTTTTTGAACGGCATCGGCCGAGAGGAAGCGGATTGCGTTTGCCAGTTGAGACATTTTGTATTTTCCTTGCTGGTGTTTTGGATAAGTGGATAATCGGAAGGCGTTGATTATCGCCCGATTCGCTTATGCTTTCAAGAAAAGGGCGGACGCAGGGGAAGGCGGCGGCAGGGGACCGGTGGGGAAGGATTTTCGATTTGCGGGCGAAGCCTGCCATTATTCCTTTTGAAATAAAATGTTATAGATTGTGTGCCGGATTGCTGATAGCGTTTGTTTATGAGCTTGCGCCGGCGGTTCTGCCGATATGGGGGTGTCGGTTTTTTTAGTCTTTGTTTTTTAACCGTATTCGGATTTTTTTCGGGCGGTACGGCAAAATCCGGGCGTTTTGATGCGGATGGGAAATGTATTCGCCCAATACATCCGGACGGCGCATAAAGTTGTACAATAGCGGAAATATATTTTGGGAAAAACGGATTTTCTCAAAACTTGAAACACAACGCCTTAAAAAACAAGAAAAATGCCGTCTGAAAAGCAAACGGCGGCGGTAACGGGCAAACCATCAATCAAAAATCTAAGGAATGCAGAATGACCACGGAAAACCAAGCCGGCAATCCGGAATCCGGAATCGGCACGTCCGAACAAACAAAAGCCGCGCCGAAAGCAAAAAAAACGTTCGATCCGCGAGCAAGCGTGATTCAAATCCATCCCGAAGGCGAACGCATCCATCCGAAAAAAGCGGAAGGGCGGTTTGCCAAATTGCGTATCGCCGCCGTATTGGCGACGCAGTTTGTGTTTTATGTGATTCCGTGGTTCAACTGGAGCGGCAGGCAGGCCGTCGTTTTCAATATCCCCGAACGGCATTTCTTTATTTTCGGGCTGTCGTTGGGGATGGGCGACTTGATTTACCTTGCCCTGCTGCTGATGATTTGCGCTTTCGGACTGTTTTGGTGGACGACGATTGCAGGGCGACTGTGGTGCGGCTATTCCTGCCCGCAAACGGTTTATACCGAAATTATGCTGTGGATTGACAACCTGGTCGAAGGCGATAGAAACAAACGGCTGAAACTGGAAAAATCGCCGTGGAATTTCACCAAAATCCGCATCAAAGCCACCAAATACCTGCTGATTTTCCTTGTCTGCGCGTGGACGGGCATCACGTTTGCAGGCTGGTTTGTCCCCATCCGCCAGTTCGTTCCCGATTTATTTACCGGAGCAGCAGGTGGCGGCGCGATGTTTGCCGCAGCGTTTTACGGCTTTATGACCTTCTTCTTCGCCCATATTATGCGCGAAAAAGTATGCCTGCATATGTGTCCGTATGCACGTTTCCAAAGCGCGATGTTCGACAAGGACACGCTGATTGTTTCTTATGACGCGGAACGCGGCGAACCGCGCGGAGCCCGCAAGAAAACGGTCAACAAGGAAGAGGCGGGTTTGGGCGACTGCATCAACTGTGCGATGTGCGTCCAAGTCTGCCCCGTCGGCATCGACATCCGTAACGGTCTGCAATACCAATGTATCGGCTGCGCTGCCTGTATCGACGCGTGCGATGAAATTATGGACAAAATGGGTTATCCGCGCGGTTTGATACGCTATACGACCGAAAGCGCGCTGGAACACGAATATTCCGAAAAAGACATTAAAAAACGGCTGCTCAGACCGCGCGTGGCAGGTTACGGCGCGGTGTTGGCAGTGGTTATCGCCGCCTTTTTGGTCGGTTTGTCCACGCGCAAAATGGTCGAAGTCGATATTTTGAAAGACCGTGGCGTAATGGTGCGCGAAAACGCCAAAGGCTGGCTGGAAAACGCATACAGCCTGCGTATCATCAACAACAGCGAAAAAGAACAGTTGGTTAGCGCAAGTGTCAAAGGCTTTGACGAAATCGCTCTGACCGGGCTGCCCGAAGGCGGTATCAAGGTTGCCCCGCGCGAAACGGTAACCCTTCCCGTCCAAGTATCCACCATTCCGGAATACGCGGACAAAGGCAGTCATCCTATCGAGTTTATCTTCCAATACCGGGAAAGCGGTGCATCAGACGGCAAGCCGGTTGTTTTGGAAGAAGACGCAACCTTTATCGGAGAATAACCGTGTCTCAAAACAATCCAATCAAGCCTTGGTACAAACACGTCTGGCCGTGGGTCTTGATGGCGGGTCCGATTTTTGTCGTCATCGCCAGCGTCGCCATGTTTTTTGTCGCACAGCAGCACGCGACAGATTTGGTTACGGACGATTATTATAAGGACGGCAAGCATATCGACATCCAGCTTCATCGGGATGAAGAAGCCGTCAGACGGCATATCGGGGTACAGGTCCTCATTTCCCCCGATATGAATGCGGCAAAGGTATTCGTCAGCGGCGAATTTGACGGCAAACAGCCTTTGAACCTGCTGCTGATGCACCCGACCCGCAAGGCGGACGATCAAACCGTAAGCCTCAAGCCCGTCGGCAGCGCGCAGAACGGCAGGGCGGAATATGAGGCGGTGTTCAAGACCCTTCCTCCGACCAACCACTGGTATGTGCGCGTTGAAGATGCGGCAGGCGTGTGGCGCGTCGAGAACAAATGGATTACCAGCCAAGGCAATGCGGTCGATCTGACCCCGATGGACAAACTCTTCAATAATACTGAAAGCAAATAAAGAGATGCCGTCTGAAAATTTTCAGACGGCATTTTTCTACGGTATCGGCTGTTTTGACATCAGCCTCCTACTGTTGTAACAGGTTCGCTCCCCGTCAGCAGATATTGTATCGTCTCACGGACGGTGCGGATGGCATTGCCGAAGGGCAGCGGGTCTTTTCCCCTGAAAAACAGGCCTTTATCCACTTCTCCACGGAATGCGGCGGCAAGCTGGATATCAATACAGAATTGCCCAGCTTTGGAAAGCCCGTCGCGTAGGCCGCAGCTGGTCAGGCAGTTTAAACCTTGGGTGCAGCGGCGCGGGTCGGCTTTGGCGTTTGCCTGAAGTTTGCTTTCACGCTTGATGTAGCTGTCGAGAAATTTGGTGCGGACACCGCGCGCCGGCAAACCGGCAACAGACATAAATTCGACTACTTTTTCAGTTTCCGCACCGGCGAGCGTTTTTTTGAAGTTAAGGTGCGCGTCCCCTTCTTCGGTAACGGCAAAAGCCGTACCGATTTGAACGGCGGAGGCCCCCCAGTTCTTTAGGGCGGTTTTGACTTTTTCAAAGTTTGCCATACCGCCTGCCAAAATAAGCGGGATTTTTTCGCTTTCCAGTCCTAAATTTTTAAACACTTCAAACGTTTCTTCGATGACGCGTTTGAAATCAAATTTGGCATCGTTTACGCCTTCGACGGTTGATGCACCCAAATGTCCGGCCGCGTGGGCGGGATGTTCGACTACAATCGCATCGGGCAATATGCCTTTTTTCATCCAACGTTTCAAGACGATATTAATACCGCGCGATTCGGACAGAATCGGCAGCAGGGCAACATCTTTATGATAGCCCTCGGTCATTTCCGGCAGGTCTAAAGGCAGGCCTGCGCCCATCACGACCGCATCCGCCCCTGATTCGCAAGCCTGGCGGACATACGCGGCGTGGTCTTTGACCGCCTTCATCACGTTGACCGCAATCAGCCCTTTCCCCTCTGAAGCACTCTTGGCTTTTTGGATTTCCCTGTCCAATGCGGTACAGTTCAAAGACGTATATTTCTCTTCACTCGGATTGATTTGGGATTCGGCGAGCAGGTCTTCGTGAAGGTGGCGTAAATCCACACTGGCAATCGTTCCGATACCGTTTTCACGTGCCACCGCGCTAGATAAACCTGATGCGGAAACACCGACCCCCATGCCGCCTTGCACGATAGGGATAAGGGATTTTCCACGAATAATCAAAGGGTCAAAAATATTCTGCATCAGTTTCTCCGAGTATACGAATCAGTCAGGCTCATGAAAAATGGTTCTAATTGTTTTAGAACCATTGCTCAAATTTGGTATTATACTCTAAATATTGCAGTGGTAAACAGAAAAGCAGAAGGAGCTTCGGGCATATTCTATTACGCCTGTTTCAATCGGGAGAGAAAATATTAAATTTGATGATGGCATAAAAAAGCCCTAGTCAGTTGCTGTCAAAGGGGATTGTTAAGAAAAGTAATGCCACGTTGATGGGGTGCAATATATCAGGCGTTTCAATCGGGTAAAATGTTGGACAGACACCGCATCCGGTTATGGGATATCGGTTTGCACGGCAAAGGTTTGAATATGATTCGATTACGTCTGAGATTCTGATGAAGGGGGTAGGTAAAGATGATGATAAAATATACAAGTATAAAAGATATCGTTGAATATGGATTAGATGCTATTTCTGATAAGGAAAAAATAACAATGAACCTGAAAGACTTTCTATACATTAGACGAGTTTTAGAGGAATATATGCGTTATCTACATAATCCTGATCATTATCCCGATATAGAAGCAATTCAAAATTTTTTAGGTGATGCTTCTTCGGGAGGCGGATTTGAATGTTTAAGCACAGCTATTTATAACAAAGTATATAAAGTTGATTTGCCGGCGAAGATTGAGAAAATGATTGATGATGGTTTATTTGAACACCCTCTATATCCCAGTTACTATAAGAAAAATGAATAAGCAATAATTGGATAGTATTGAAATTGTAGAAAATATAAATTTATGTGGATACGTAAATTCGAAGTTGTAGGAAAGGATAAAAAGTGAAAATAGTGCTTGTTAAATTTTAATTATGGTAACGAGTTGCCGAGGCAATAAAAAATCCCCGAGGGATAATCTCGGGGATTTGGAATTTGGCACGCCCACGGGGAATCGAACCCCGGTTACCGCCGTGAAAGGGCGATGTCCTAACCGCTAGACGATGGGCGCATATTGTATTTTCTTACTGGCGCACCCGGAGCGATTCGAACGCCCGACCCTCTGGTTCGTAGCCAGATACTCTATCCAACTGAGCTACGGGTGCGCTGCAAGAAAGATTTGAATTTTAGGGTAATCGTCGGATTCTGTCAATTGTTTTGTTGGATGAAATGCCCTAAAAGTGTAAAATATCGGTTTGTTGTTTGAATTTAAAGAGAATAAAATGATTGTTGCTTCTCGCTGGCCCTTGCTGGAAAAGGCATTTTTACGGTTTGGAATGCCGGTTGCCGTGGTTGATTTGGAATCGACGGGCGGCAATCTGTATGAAGACAGGGTAACCGAAGTGGCTTTGGTCAAGTTTGAGCAGGGAAGGGTGGTGAGGCATGAGTGGCTGGTTAATCCTCAAAAACCTATTCCGAAATTTGTGGCGGAGCTGACGGGGATTTCAGACGGCATGGTTGCCGACGCGCCTGTTTTTGCAGAGATTGCCGGCGAGTTGTTTTCGGTATTGAAGGGTTGTGTGCTGGTTGCGCATAACAGCCGTTTCGACTATACGTTTCTAAAGCATGAGTTTCATCGTGCGGGCATCGGATTTTCATCGCCTGCTTTGTGCAGTGTGCAGCTGTCCCGGTGTCTGTATCCGCAATTTTACAAGCACAGCCTGGACAGTATCATCGAAAGGTTGGGGATTGTTGTGGAAGACAGGCATCGTGCGATGGCGGATGTATCGGCATTGTGTGATTATTTGGAATACAGCCTGTCGGAACATGGGGTTGAGGCATGGATCAGGCAGTGTTTCCGTTTGATGAATCCGAAACCGCTGCCTGCCGCGCTGCCTGAACGGTTGAGGGAGCAGTTGTACGGTTTGCCTGACGGTATGGGGGTGCTGGCTTGTTTCGACGGCGGAGGGAAAGTAAATTACATCGGTACGTTTGAACGGGTATATAGCGAGGTTTCGGCTTTATTGGATTCCGGAAAAGCCCCGTTTGATTGGTGCAATACGGAGGAAGTCCGTTTTTTTCCTGCATTGGGCAGCCTGCATGCATATAAGATTAAAGCGGAATTGGTCGGGCGTTATCATTCGGGTTGTTATGTATCTGCCAAAAATCTGCTTAAAACATTTACGACCGTCAGGTTTGAAAAAGGTTCAGACGGCATGTTGAATGCGAAAACAGCGGCTTTGAAAAACGGTGTGGCGGATAATCCGCCTACCGGATTATTTGCCAATAAAAAGGCGGCGAGACGGGCTTTGTTGTCGTGGGCGGAAA
The DNA here is from genome assembly GCF_962707005.1 of Neisseria basseii. Classification (NCBI taxonomy): domain Bacteria; kingdom Pseudomonadati; phylum Pseudomonadota; class Betaproteobacteria; order Neisseriales; family Neisseriaceae; genus Neisseria; species Neisseria basseii. The sequence continues at coordinate 127,968 of NZ_CAUIXH010000003.1, forward strand.
CATACGGATTGTGTCCTGCCGCAGCCGGTATCCTGCCGGACGGTTATGCGGAGGATGAGCCTTGCCCCGTATATGTTTCAGACCGATGCGATAAGGCGTGCGGCCGTTCTGACGAACAGGTTTTGGCGTTTGCACACAAGTTGCCTGTTTTGGATTGGGGAAAAATGCACGAAGTGGAAATTACCGAAACCGATCCGCTGACGGGGAAAACAGTCGTTCTGCACGGAATGGGCGGTGCATTGGAAATGGATGACGGGCTTTGGTATTTCGATAAAGATTTACCGGATGTGTTTAAGGCGAAGTTTAAAACGGACAGGAAAAATATTAAGGAAATCGGTTAAATCGATATTGCTTGGTGAAAGCCGGTAAGTATGTAAACAGCCGTTCGTATTGATTGCCTAATCGGTTTGGGTTGGAATGTGTTGCCGTTTGCAGGCAATGTGTCCGAAGATGCCGTCTGAACTTTTTCAGACGGCATTTTTGCCGACGCGGTTTTCGTGCCGTGTCGGTTTGCCCTTCCATCCGAAGGCATCGGACAAGTAGGGTGGTTTTTAGAAGCCGTTTTCCATCATAATTTGACCGGGAATGCGGTTACGGTGCATGGCGTAACCCATACCGAGCAGCGTTTGGAAAGTGTCTTTGACCATTTCCGGGTTGCCGCAAATCATAAACCGTGTGGATTCGGGGGTGAACTTGGTATGCAGCGCCTGTTCGATGCTGTTGTTTTTTAAGAGTTCCGGAATGCGTTTTCCGCTTAAGCCATCGGGGTAGGCAAGGCGGGTAACAACAGGAACAAAATGGAATGTGTGTTGGTATTCGCCGACTAAAGGATGGTTCGCCAAAGCGGCGAGCCGGTCGTTGAAAATCAATTCTTCGGGAAAAGATACGGAATGTATCAGGTTGACGGTATCGAAACGCTGCCGGATTTCGGGTTGTTCGAGAATGGAAAGGAAGGGGGCGATGCCGGAGCCGGTGCAGAGCATCACCAAATCCTTGCCGTCGGGGAAGCGTTCGGGCAGGAGGAAGCCGGTGGCATTTTTATCGAGCAGGATGGTGTCGCCCTGTTGCATTTTGGCGAAACGGGCCGACATAGGGCCGTCTTGGATGAGTACGGCAAAATATTCGAGCGTGTCGGCATATTCTGCGGAAACGATGGAGTAGGCACGCCAAATAAAGCCTTCCCCTTCGTAGAAACCGAGTCGGGAGAACTGTCCCGCTTTAAAACGGTAGGATTCGGGACGGCTGATGGCGAAAGTGATGAGTTTCGGAGTGTGGTGTTTGACCCACAAAATCTTTTCTTCAGTGAATTTTGCTTCGGGCGAGGCTGCCATGTTGTTGTCCTTGAGTGTGTTTGTCGGGATTATAGCCAATTTGGGTGTTTTTTTCCGCATTGACGGTCTGTATTTAAATTCGGATATTTTTCAATACAATGTTATCGTTTTTTGAAATAAACGGTAAGGAGCAGTTTGTTTTTTGTCAAAATGGGAATACAATCCTATCTATAAATTTAATTGAGAATTACTTTTTTTCAATTAATATAAAAAATCAAAACAGTTGTGAGGGCCTTTGGACGATTTGCACACTTGCATATTACAGAGGTCTCTATGAATCAAAATCATTTTTCACTTAAAATTCTGACCGTTATGCTGTTATCGGCTTACGGTGGTTCTTTTGCAGACGGTGTTGTGCCTGTTTCAGACGGCAATACCGTCAGTCTGGATACGGTCAATGTACGCGGCTCTCATGCTTTGTCGGGCAAGACCGAAAAGACCCGTTCTTATACGATAGATCGGATGTCTACCGCCACAGGTATGAGGATTGCGGGCAAGGATACGCCGCAGTCGGTCAGCGTCATCACGCGCAGCCGCCTTGACGATAAGGCGGTGCATACGCTTGAAGAGGCAATGAAAAACACGACGGGTGTCAACGTTGTGCGCGATTCAGGCTTGCAGACGCGGTTTTTGTCACGCGGTTTCTATATTGATCAGATTGGTGAAGACGGTATGACCGTCAATGTTGCAGGCCGTTCGGGATATACGGCGAAAATCGACGTGTCTCCGAGTACCGATTTGGCGGTTTATGACCATATTGAAGTTGTACGGGGTGCAACGGGGTTGACCCAATCCAATTCAGAGCCGGGTGGAACCGTCAATTTGATCCGTAAGCGACCTACCGCTTCTTTTAAACATACCGGGGAGCTGACCGCCGACCATCGCGGCAGCCGGCGTGCAGTGTTGGATGTTTCAGGCAGCCTGAATAAGGCGAATACCTTACGCGGAAGGCTGGTGGGTGCGGAAGAGTATAAAAAATCGTTTAAAGACCGCGTTTGGGGCAGGAAACATATGGTTTACGGCATTGCCGAAGCCGATGCGGGCGACAGCAGTGTGTTTACTTTGGGCGGCATGTATCAGAAGAGTAGGGAGGTCCCTGATTTTTCAGGCATTATTTTGCCCTGTGAGAATCAGAAAACTGCCCCGTTCAGTTCAACGCCTGCCTGCAACCGGCCTTTGCAACTGCCGCGCAACACTTATTTGGGGGAGGATTGGTCGCGGTTGCGTGCCGACAAATACAACCTTTTCTCAGGTTTCAAACATGTGTTTGACAACGGTTGGCAGCTCAATGCCGAAGTGTCTTATACCAAGAATGAATCCGATGCGTAGGTGGGGCAGTTTTTTCTGAAAAACGAACATGCGGCGGGTTTGTCGGGTGAGGATGCGGTAGGCTTTTTGACCGAAAAAAACGAAGTCATCCCGTTCGAGCCGAAAGATAAGGCATTGGAGAAACTGAAAGCATATCGTGACGAAACCGCCAAGGAATACCGTGAGCGCAAAGACGATTTTGTTAAAAACCGTTTCGATAATACTGCTTTCGAACAGTACCGCAACCGCCGTGTCGCAGAACGCAAAGCCGGTTTTGACAAGTGTATGAGTGACCCTGACGCGCTGGACTTTATCTGTCAAGGTTCTTGGGGTGATCCGGGCGTTGATGCCGACAAGGCGGAATTTGTCGATAAAGCCCTTGCGAAGGAGGGCATCTTTAATAATGCGGCACAACGTTTTCCAAACAGTCTGTATGACTCTTCCTTTAATCGGAAGGCTACCGCCAACCGACGATACAGTTATATGCCGTTGCGGCATACCAAAGACGACCGCCAATGGGGAATCAAACTTGACCTGACCGGCACATATGGGCTGTTCGGGCGGGAACACGATTTCTTTGTCGGCTATGCCTACGGCGATGAAAAGATACGTTCCGAATATCTGGAAATCTACGAACGCCGCCACAGAGTACGTCCGAATACGGGGGCGACGCACGGCGTGTATGCGGGAAGTTGTCAGGAGGAGCCGGACGGCGATTTGTCGTCTCCTTTGGTCAGGGGGCATAAAGAACCCGATTGGAAGGCGTACGATGAAAAAGGCAACCGTACCGTTTATGCCGAAGAATGCAGGAATGCCAAGAAAATAAAAACCGAGCCCAAGCTCGATGCCGAAGGCAAACAGGTATATTACTATGACGAATACAGCGGCAGCCGGACGCCGGTATATGTCGATGTATATGAACTGGACGAAAAAGGCAATAAGATTCAGGAGACCAATCCCGACGGCACGCCTGCCTTTAGCGGTTTTTCCGGTACGGTGCCGGTTTGGAAAACCGTCAAAGTGGCCGACGACCATGTTCCTGCGCTGTATAACTACGCCAAATACCTCAACACCAACAAAACCCATTCGCTGACTGCCAGCACGCGTTTCAACGTAACCAGTCGACTACACCTTTTGGGCGGGCTGCACTACACGCGCTATGAAACCTCGCAAACCAAAGATATGCCTGTCCGCTATGGGCAGCCGGCAAGCGATTTTCAGACGGCATCGAGCATTAAGGCGGATCAGGACCATTACACGGCCAAGATGCAAGGTCATAAATTGACGCCCTATGCAGGCATCACCTATGACTTGACACCGCAACAGAGTATTTACGGAAGTTATACCAAAATCTTCAAACAGCAGGATAATGTCGATGTCAGTGCCAAAACCGTTTTGCCGCCTTTGGTCGGCACAAACTATGAGGTAGGCTGGAAAGGCGCGTTCTTGCAAGGACGGCTGAATGCTTCGTTCGCATTGTTTTACCTCGAACAGAAAAACCGCACGGTCGTCGATTTTGGCTATGTTCCCGGAGCAGGCGGCAAGCAGGGGTCGTTCCAAACCGTTGCTAAACCGATAGGCAAAGTGGTCAGCAGGGGTGCGGAATTCGAGTTGTCGGGTGAGTTGAACGAAGATTGGAAAGTCTTTGCGGGTTACACCTACAACAAGAGCCGCTACAAAAACGCCGCCGAAGTCAACGCCGAACGCCTCGCCAAAAACACAGGCGCAGACCCGTACAACTTCAGCAATTTCACACCCGTGCACATATTCCGTTTTGGAACGAGCTTCCATATACCGAATACGGGGCTGACCGTCGGCGGCGGCGTGTCCGCACAAAGCGGCACAAGCAGCCTGTACAACATCAGGCAGGGCGGCTACGGGCTGATAGACGGTTTCGTCCGTTACGAATTGGGCAAACACGCCAAATTGAGCCTCATCGGTACGAACTTAAACGGACGCACTTATTTTGAGAACAACTACAACCGTACGCGCGGCGCAAACAACTTCTATGGAGAGCCGCGCACTGTCAGCATGAAACTGGATTGGCAGTTTTAATTGAAAACCGTAGTTTTGCGGATGCCGTCTGAAACAGGGTATGTTTCAGACGGCATTTTTATGGAGGCAGGCCTATCGGGACGTATATAGTGGATTAACAAAAATCAGGACAAGGCGACGAAGCCGCAGACAGTACAAATAGTACGGAACCGATTCACTTGGTGCTTGAGCACCTTAGAGAATCGTTCTCTTTGAGCTAAGGCGAGGCAACGCCGTACTGGTTTAAATTTAATCCACTATATTTGGAATTTGCCCGATGCCGGCAGTAGAATATCCCTTTTATCCTCAGCAGAGCCGATGTCTTCACGCAAAATCATCCACATCGACATGGACGCGTTCTACGCATCGGTAGAACTGCGCGAACAGCCGCATTTGAAAGGGCGGCCGGTGGTCGTCGCGTGGGAGGGCGCGCGTTCGGTGATTTGCGCCGCATCGTATGAGGCACGGCAGTTCGGGCTGCATTCCGCGATGTCGGTGGCAACGGCGAAAAGGCTGTGTCCGCAAGCGGTGTATGTGCCGCCGCATTTCGACTTGTACCGTCAGGTTTCCGCGCAGATTCATGCCGTATTCAGGCGTTATACCGATTTAATCGAACCCCTGTCGCTGGACGAAGCCTATCTTGACGTTACCCGTAATTTCAAAAACATCCCTTACGCCAGCGAAGTTGCCAAAGAAATCCGTGCCGCCATTTTTGCGGAAACGGGTTTGACCGCATCCGCAGGCATCGCGCCGAACAAATTTCTGGCGAAAATCGCGTCGGACTGGCGCAAGCCGAACGGGCAGTTTGTGTTGCCGCCGCACAAAGTCATGGCATTTTTGGAAATCCTGCCTTTGGGCAAAATCCCCGGAGTGGGCAAGGTAACGCTGAAAAAAATGCAGTCGCTGGGTATGCAGACGGCGGGCGACTTGCGCCGTTTCGAGCGCGGCGAGCTCTTAAACCATTTCGGACGCTACGGCTACCGCCTCTATGATTTGGCGCGCGGTACGGACGAACGCCCCGTCAAAGCCGAACGCGAACGCCTCCAAATCTCCACAGAAATCACCCTGCCCGAAGACCTGCCGCTCGAGCAGGCTGCCGGACACCTGCCCCATCTTGCCGAAGACCTGTGGCGGCAAATCACGCGCAAAAACGTCGAAGCCCAAAGCGTAACGCTCAAGCTGAAGACCTACGATTTCCGCATCATCACGCGCACGCTGACTTATTCCTCCGTATTGCCCGACTGCGCAGCTCTGCTGCAGGCTGCGCAAATGTTGATGGCGCGCGTCCCGCCGCAGACGGAAGACGCGTTCCGCCTCATCGGTATCGGTGTCGGCCGCCTTGTGCCGAAAAATCAGCAGCAGGATTTGTGGGCGTAAACCGCTTGCCGCGCGCCGTTCAAAAAATATGCCGTCTGAACGGTTTTCAGACGGCATGGCTGCTTTATAGTGGATTAACAAAAATCAGGACAAGGCGACGAAGCCGCAGACAGTACAAATAGTACGGAACCGATTCACTTGGTGCTTCAGCACCTTAGAGAATCGTTCTCTTTGAGCTAAGGCGAGGCAACGCCGTACTGGTTTTTGTTAATCCACTATACTTAGTATTTTTTTATATCTATCTTTTAGATATTCACTTTTTGTTTCACTATATTTCAAACTGAAGTATTGAATCAATTCTGACTTATACATCATAGGTACAAAGTAAATGTATTCTTCGACCAAGTTAGTAAAGTATTCCGCAGAAGTCTTTTTAGGAGAGAGTTTAGGTATACTCATAAAATAGGCCCATTTATTCGGGAATTCCTCAAACATTTTCATCTTAGGGAGATGAAATGCTACAAAAAGAGCTACTCCCTTTCTTTGAATATTCGCTAACATAAGGCGATATATTTCCTCATTCTCAGGAAGCTTATACCTCCACATCATCATGCCAAGAGCAGATACTATACAGCGATTGATTTTACTGTTTTCCGCATACTTATTTGCTATTTGCACCAAAACACCTGCAAATTGAACATCTCTAAAAAGCTCCGTATAATAAGAAGACATTTCTTGCCTAGGCTGTTTCTCAAAATCAACAAGAAGCTTTTCGATCTCTTCGCTTGTTTGAGTTTCCCAATTCTCAATATGATGCTTCAGTTCGATTATTTTATTAACTCGAAGTTTAGTTTTGCTGTTCATATTTCTAGTGAGTATTATTTATCATATGAGTATTATTTATCATATGTCCTTTAGAATCAACTTCTGCTGTTTTTCCCTGACTCATTTTTAACTCAATGTCATCTTTAGATATAAAAGTTCTTCCATCTTTGACATTGTTGGGGTCATATGAATGATAGAAGCCACCATCATTTCTTCTCTTATTCATCTGACTCTTATTCAGTTGATTGTGATACAAAGAAGACCCCTCCATATCTCGAGCTGCAAATTGTCTCCGGCTTCGTTTCCCTATCTTGGTTTAATCCGACGGATTGCCTTTTTTCATGCTGTCGAGCCTTCCGATTATATCGGCAAGGTTGCGTCTGCCTTCTTCCTTGCTGACAATCGGCTCGCCGCCTTTGCGGCCTAGGATTTTGATATCTTCCTGCGGCATTTCGTCTATGAAGCGGCTGGGTTCGGGGAACTGCCATGTGCCTTGTTTTTTGCGTTTGACGCAGTGGGTCAGCGTGAGTTGGCGTTTGGCGCGGGTGATGCCGACGTACATCAGGCGGCGTTCTTCTTCGACGTTGCCTTCTTCGATGCTGTCGTTGTGCGGCAAAACACCTTCTTCGCAACCGACAAGGAAAACATACGGATACTCCAAACCTTTAGCGGCGTGTAGCGTGGATAGCGAGACGGCATCGGTTTCTTCTTCGTTTTTTCCTTCCAAAAGCGTCATCAAGGCGACGGTTTGGGCGAGTTCGATGACGTTTTTGCCGTCTTCTCCGCCTTTTCGCGCAAACCATGATACCAACTCGCCGACGTTGCGCCATTTGATTTCACCGGCTTTGCCTTCTTCGTTTTGCATCAAATGGTTTTCATAGTCGATTTCTTCGAGCAGGCTGTTGATGACCTCGCCCGCTTCGCCGGTTTCGGCTTTGGCACGGTAACTGCCGAACATATCCATAAAGGCTTGCAGGTGTTGGCGGTTGGTATTGTTCAGCGTGGCAAGGGCTTCTTCGTTTTGTGCGGCTTCATACAGGCTGCATTCGTGTTCGTGCGCGTAAGTGTTGAGCTTGCCCAGCGTTACATCGCCGATGCCGCGTTTGGGCGTGGTAACGGCGCGCAGGAAGGCGGGATCGTCATTGGGGTTGGCAAGCAGCCGCACATAAGACAACACGTCTTTGATTTCGGCTTTGTCGAAAAAGCTTTGTCCGCCGGAGAGCCGGTAGGGGATACGCGCGCCGCGTAATGCTTCCTCGAAAATCCGTGCCTGATGTTTTCCGCGGTATAACACGGCGAAATCGGCATATTGGGTTTTGTCGCCGCCGATGAGTTTTTGTTTGACGATTTGGCTGACGACCCAGTCGGCTTCGTGCTGCTCGTTTTGGCAGGCAACGACTTTAACCGGCTCGCCTTCGCCCAATTGCGACCAAAGTTTTTTGGTAAACAGCTTGGGGTTGTTTTCGATGACTTTGTTGGCGATTTTGAGAATCCGCGCGGTGGAGCGGTAGTTTTGTTCCAGTTTGATGACCTTCATCTGCGGATAGTTTTCCTGCATTTTGCGTAGGTTTTCCATGTTTGCGCCGCGCCATGCGTAGATGGACTGGTCGTCGTCGCCGACGGCGGTAAACATCCCTTCCGCGCCGGTCAGCAGCTTCATCAGGGTAAATTGGCAGGTATTCGTATCTTGGCATTCGTCAACCAGCAGATAACGCAGCCGCCGTTGCCATTTGTTGCGCACTTCGCTGTTTTGCTGCAACAGCACGGCAGGCAGGCGGATTAAGTCGTCGAAGTCCACTGCCTGATAGCTTTGCAGGGTTTCCTGATAACTTGCATACGCGCGCGCGGTTTGTTGTTCCCACGCATTAGAGGCCGTCTGAACGACATCTTCAGGCGTTTTCAGATCGTTTTTCCACAGGGAAATCTGGTGCTGCGCTTTGGATATGGCTTCTTTTCCCGTGCCGCCTAAGAGTTCGCCGATGATTTTGGCGCTGTCGGTGGAATCGAGGATGGAGAAGTTTTTTTTGTAACCGATATGGTTCGCCTCTTCGCGCAGAATCTTCATGCCCAAAGAGTGGAACGTGCAAATCGTCAGCCCGCGCGTTTGCGACTTGGGCAGCATTTTGGCGACGCGCTCCTGCATTTCCGCAGCGGCTTTGTTGGTAAAGGTAATTGCGGCGACGGTATGCGGTAGATAGCCGACATTGACAATCAAATGCTTGATTTTTTGCGTAATCACACCGGTTTTGCCGCTGCCTGCGCCGGCAAGGACGAGCAGGGGGCCGCCGAGGTAACGGACGGCTTCGAGCTGTTGGGGATTAAGTTTCATCATGTTTTGATGCCGTCTGAAATCAGTCTGCGCCGCCTTCGAGGCAGTCGAGTGCCGCACGAAGGGCGGATACGCCGATTTGCCCGGGCGCGGAGTTTTGCGTTCCCGAACCGAACGTGATGCTTGAGCCGAACACCTGTCCGGCAAGCCGGCTGACCGCACCCGTCTGCCCCATCGACATCGTAACAACCGGTTTGGCGACAAGCTGTTTCGCTTCGAGCGTGGCAGAAAGCAAAGTTAGCACATCTTCCGCGCTTTGCGGCATCACCGCGATTTTGCAGATGTCCGCGCCGCAGTCCTCCATCTGTTTCAGACGGCATACGATTTCTTCTTGCGGCGGCGTGCGGTGGAACTCATGATTGCAGAGCAGGGCGGCGATGCCGTTTTTCTGAGCATTTGCCACGGCGCGCCGGACGGCGGTTTCGCCGGAAAACAGCTCGATATCGATGATGTCGGGCAGGCGGCTTTCAATCAGCGCGTCGAGCAGTTCGAAATAATAACCGTCCGAACACGGGAACGAGCCGCCTTCGCCATGCCGTCTGAACGTAAACAGCAGCGGTTTGCCGGGCAGCGCGTCGCGGACGGTCTGCGTGTGGCGCAATACTTCGCCGATGCTGCCCGCGCATTCTAAAAAGTCGGCGCGGAACTCGGCGATGTCGAAGGGCAGGTTTTTGATTTGGTCAAGTACGGCGGAAAGTTCGGCGGCATCGCGGGCGACAAGCGGCACGGCGATTTTGGTGCGCCCGCTTCCGATAACGGTATTTTTGACGGTCAGGCTGGTGTGCATGGCGGTTGTTGCGACTGAAGGGAACGGTAAAGACGCAATTATAGCAAAGGCGCAGGCAATGTTTCAGACGGCATTTCTGTGCGGCCGGCTTGATATGAATCAAGCAGCATCCGCATATCGGAATGCAGACTTGGCACAAGCCCTGTCTTTTCTAGTCAGTCCGCAGTTCTTGCAGTATGATTGCACGACACGCCCTACACGGCATTTGCAGGATACGGCGGCAGACCGCCGGTCGGAAACTTCAGAATCGGAGCAGGCATCATGTTGACCCCCACGCAGCAAGTCGGTTTGATTTTACAGCACCTCAAAACGCGCATCTTGGACATCTACACACCCGAACAGCGCGCCGGCATCGAAAAATCAGAAGACTGGCAGCAGTTTTCGCGCCGCATGGATACGCATTTCCACAAATTGATGAACGAACTCGACAGCGTGTACGGCAACAACGAAGCCCTGCTGCCTATGCTGGAAATGCTGCTGGCGCAGGCATGGCAGAGCTATTCCCAACGCAGCGCGTCCCTGAAAAACATTGACATCGAACGCGAAAACAACCCCGATTGGATTTTGTCCAACAAACAGGTCGGCGGCGTGTGCTACGTTGATTTGTTCGCCGGCGATTTGAAGGGTCTGAAAGCCAAAATCCCTTATTTTCAAGAGCTTGGTCTGACCTACCTGCACCTGATGCCGTTGTTCAAATGTCCCGAAGGCAAAAGCGACGGCGGCTATGCGGTCAGCAGCTACCGCGATGTCAATCCGGCACTGGGCACAATAGGCGACTTGCGCGAAGTCATTGCCGCGCTGCACGAAGCCGGCATTTCCGCCGTCGTCGATTTTATCTTCAACCACACCTCCAACGAACACGAATGGGCGCAACGCTGCGCCGCCGGCGACCCGCTTTTCGACAATTTCTACTATATTTTCCCCGACCGCCGGATGCCCGACCAATACGACCGCACCCTGCGCGAAATCTTCCCCGACCAGCACCCGGGCGGCTTCTCGCAACTGGAAGACGGACGCTGGGTGTGGACGACGTTCAATTCCTTCCAATGGGACTTGAATTACAGCAACCCGTGGGTATTCCGCGCAATGGCGGGCGAAATGCTGTTCCTTGCCAACTTGGGCGTTGACATCTTGCGTATGGATGCGGTTGCCTTTATTTGGAAACAAATGGGTACAAGCTGCGAAAACCTGCCGCAGGCGCACGCCCTCATCCGCGCGTTCAATGCCGTTATGCGTATTGCCGCGCCCGCCGTGTTCTTCAAATCCGAAGCCATCGTCCACCCTGACCAAGTCGTCCAATACATCGGGCAGGACGAATGCCAAATCGGTTACAACCCCCTGCAAATGGCATTGTTGTGGAACACCCTTGCCACGCGCGAAGTCAACCTGCTCCATCAGGCGCTGACCTACCGCCACAACCTGCCCGAGCATACCGCCTGGGTCAACTACGTCCGCAGCCACGACGACATCGGCTGGACGTTTGCCGATGAAGATGCGGCATATCTGGGCATAAGCGGCTACGATCACCGCCAGTTCCTCAACCGCTTCTTCGTCAACCGTTTCGACGGCAGCTTCGCGCGTGGCGTACCCTTCCAATACAACCCCAACACGGGCGACTGCCGCGTCAGCGGTACGTCCGCCGCATTGGCAGGCTTGGCTCAAAATGACCCCCACGCCGTCAGCCGCATCAAACTTCTGTACAGCATCGCATTGAGTACCGGCGGGCTGCCCCTGATTTACCTCGGCGACGAAGTGGGCACGCCCAACGACGACGGCTGGGCGCAAGACGGCAACAAAAGCGACGACAGCCGTTGGGCGCACCGTCCGCGTTATAACGAAGCCCTGTACGCGCAACGCAACGATCCGTCGACCGCAGCCGGGCAAATCTATCAGGGCTTGCGCCATATGATTGCCGTTCGCCAAAGCAATCCGCGCTTCGACGGCGGCAGGCTGGTTACTTTCAACACCAACAACAAACACATCATCGGCTACATCCGCAACAACGCGCTTTTGGCATTCGGCAACTTCAGCGAATATCCGCAAACCGTTACCGCGCATACCCTGCAAGCCATGCCTTTCAAGGCGCACGACCTCATCGGCGGCAAAACTGTCAGCTTGAATCAGGATTTGACGCTTCAGCCCTATCAGGTCATGTGGCTCGAAATCGCCTGACGCACGCTTCCCGAATGCCGTTTGAACCGTTTCAGACGGCATTTGTGCCGAAGCGGACGGTAGTCCCCAAAAGGGAAACATGCGATAATAGCCGCCCATCACATCCCGCGCCGCAGCCCGTGTTGCGCCGCATCCTACATACCGCATTTGTTCCGGAGTAACCCCAATGTCAGACGACAAAAGCAAAGCCCTTGCCGCCGCCTTGGCGCAAATCGAAAAAAGTTTCGGCAAAGGCGCCATCATGAAAATGGACGGCAGCCAGCAGGAAGAAAACCTCGAAGTCATTTCCACAGGATCGCTCGGATTAGACCTCGCCCTCGGAGTCGGCGGCCTGCCGCGCGGGCGCATCGTCGAAATCTTCGGCCCCGAATCCTCCGGCAAAACCACACTCTGCCTCGAAGCCGTCGCCCAATGCCAGAAAAACGGCGGCGTGTGCGCCTTTGTCGATGCCGAACATGCCTTCGATCCCGTTTACGCCCGCAAACTCGGCGTAAAAGTCGAAGAGCTTTACCTGTCCCAACCCGATACCGGCGAACAGGCATTGGAAATCTGCGACACACTCGTCCGTTCGGGCGGCATAGATATGGTAGTCGTCGATTCCGTAGCCGCACTCGTCCCCAAAGCCGAAATCGAAGGCGATATGGGGGACAGCCACGTCGGACTGCAGGCGCGCCTGATGAGCCAGGCTTTGCGCAAACTGACCGGACACATCAAAAAAACCAATACGCTGGTTGTATTCATCAACCAAATCCGGATGAAGATCGGCGTAATGTTCGGCAGCCCCGAAACCACCACTGGCGGCAACGCCCTCAAATTCTACTCCTCCGTCCGCCTCGACATCCGCCGCACCGGATCCATCAAAAAAGGCGAAGAAGTATTGGGCAACGAAACCCGCGTCAAAGTCATCAAAAACAAAGTCGCCCCCCCGTTCCGTCAGGCAGAGTTTGACATCCTCTACGGAGAAGGCATCAGTTGGGAAGGCGAATTGATCGACATCGGCGTGAAAAACGACATCATCAACAAATCCGGCGCGTGGTACAGCTACAACGGCGCGAAAATCGGTCAGGGCAAAGACAACGTCCGCGTCTGGCTGAAAGAAAACCCCGAAATTGCCGACGAAATCGATGCAAAAATCCGCGCCCTCAACGGCGTAGAAATGCACATCACCGAAGGGACGCAGGACGAAACCGACGGCGAACGCCCCGAAGAATAAAACCTGAAATCCCGATAAACGGTACTTTTGCTGCGAAGTACCGTTTTTTTTTGAGCCGCCTCCGAACGGCTTGATTTGAGTTTTGGTATTTTTGCCCAATGGGGTGAAAAATACAGTTGCTACGCCTTACCCTACACACTTGTCCCGCGCCCTCTGAAATACACATCCGCCCGTTATGCGATACGGTTTTCCCGTTGCGAACCATCGGACCGGGCAATAAAAATGCCGTCTGAAGCCTTTCAGACGGCATTTTTCAACGCTTCGGGGTTGTTACCAGATATAGCCCACGCCGACACCGCCGCCGGCTTTGCTTCGGGTATTGACGTTGAGCTGGCCTTTGACCACCCATTTGCCGTTGTCGCTGATGCTGGAGTAGCCGACGGCGAGTGCGCCTGTCGAACCGTATGCGCCCGTCGCGGCGGAAATCATCGATTTTCCGGGCAGGTACGATTGCGGCAAGGCGGCTGCGGCATTAGCACCGGCGGCAACGCCTTCCAATTCGCGTTTCAACGCCCTGACCATACCGACGGCCTGATCGGCGATACCTTTGGTTGCCGCATACAGCTGGCTGCCGTTAATCGCATCGGTGGAAGTGGCGGAAATTTCGCCTGCCGCAACGTTTTGGATACGTCTTTCTTCGCCGCTCGCGCCGACAGAAACCGCACCGTGCGCCGTCGCGCCGGCAAAGCCGTTTACCGTACCCGTCGCGCCGGCGGTTGTGGTATTACCCGCCGTACCGTCGGATTTCAGGTTGCTGCCCGGATTTTCTGTCGCGGTCGAAGTATTACCGAGATAAACGGAATTTTCTACGGTTTTACCTAAGGCTTGCGGTACTTTTTCCGTTGTCTTATTGCCGTCCTTTCCAATAATTTCTTTTTCTTCAGTCAGCACATTGCCATCTGCACCACGTTTCGCATTAACACTATTACCCAACACAAAAGTGTTTTTAGAAGTAATACGGTTATCGTTACCGAAAGCGTAGCTGCCGTTTGCACCATCTTCGATGTAGTTCGGATCGCCGAATGCGCCGGATTTTTCCGCATTCACAACGTTGCCCGTACCAATCGCCACAGTGTTATCGCGCAAGGCTTTTGAGCCGTAGCCGAAGGCAATGGCATTTTCGCCTGCCGCATCGGCTTTCGCGCCGATTGCCGTTGCAAATTTGCCGCTTGCGCTGGAATCGATTTCATTGCTTCGTTCGATTCTGCTAGTCGCTTTGCCGTCGTTGGAGTGGAAGAACTTAATCCCTTGCTCATTCATATTGTAGATGGCTTCAACCACCGAATTGGTGATAACTTCTTTTCTGCCTTCCACATTATAAGTGGTCAATAACGGGGTTTTACCGTCTTCGCCCACCACGACGTTGTGATACGTTTTGTTGGTATCGTTCGCGTTTCCGGCTGTGCCGACGTTTACCGTTTTACCATCCTTATCTACCGTGATACTCGTGATATTCGGTGTTTTGTTGCCGGTCAATGCGAAAATTTGGCTGCCGTTTACCGCCTGTTTGCTATTTGGCGAAATATCGCCATTAGCCACATTGTCAATGACCACGCCCTTACCGTTCGATTGATTGTTCGGATCAAGGCTGACAACGTGTTTTTCATCGGTGGAAACTTTTGAATTATCAACCGCTTGTGTTGATGTATCCGCAGTACCGTCGGCTTTGGCGTGATACCATTTATCGTTGTCTTTCACAACTTTCTTGCCGTCTGAATCCACGTTACCGAGGGTAACTTCTTTGTCCATATCAGTCGAACCGTTATCTTTCAGTTCATACCATTTAGTTTGACCATTTGCGACAACTTTAGTGATTTTCTTACCGTTTGCATCGGTGTTGTAGATTTGCGTTAAAGGCAATTCCACATCGGTTTTCACAAAGGTTGTGGTTACTTTTTCGCCGTTTGCATCGATGCTTTCCACCGTTGCCGCGCTCACTTTGGTATTTTTACCGTCGGCAAAACGGACTTTATCGTTGGCATTTACGGTTTCCGCCTTATCTTTAGATAATTGCTTGTCTTCCGCAAAGGCTTTTTCAGCTTCTGCCGCGTCAGCCAAACCAAGCTCAAAGCCTGATTTCGCAATCGCATCAGCCACTTGGTTACCTGTAACATAACCGGAACCTTTGTTGGTTAGGGTAACTTCGGTTTTGTTTCCGTCAGCAGAAACGACTTTGCCGTTTTCAACCTTATATTTTTCAGTTTTACCTGTCATCGGTTTACCGGTTGTCGGGTCAATATCCTCTTTGCTGTAATACTTATCATCAACTTTAACCAGGCTCGTTTCCTTGCCATTGGTTTCTTTGACGGTAAATTCATTCGATTTAACCACTTCGCCTTTAGCCAATTCAAAGGTAATTTCGCGTGTACCGTTATCCAATGTTTTACCGGATACACTGATACCGTTGCCGCTCTTGAATTTCACTTCGTTCGCATTCCGAACTTGATCGTGATATTCCTTTGAGTCGCCTGTGGTTTTGTCCGCAGAAATGACCCAGCCCAAGCCGCGCAAATCGCCCACGGTTGCGGCGGTATTGTCGGCAACGGTCGGATTATTATTCGCGTCTTTTTCATCCAAATTGGTCAAGCCTTTATAGGCATCGTCGGCATTTTTAGTGATGTTATCTAAATCTTTACCGACAATCGGATTCGCAGGATTAAATTTCTTCAGTCCGCTCACAACGTTTTTAACCGCTTTATTACCCGCGCTGATGCCGTCTGAAGCCACTTTAATCTTGTCGGCATCAGTCGCCGCCGCACCATTCGCACCGTTTGCCGGCGTAATAGTCAAGCCGTCTTTGGTAATCTTCGTGCTTGCACTGTTCGTACCGCCGTTTGCGTCTTTAAACTCCACGCTCTTCACGCCCGTCAATTCATCTTTGAGCGCGTAAGTGAAGTTTGTGCCCTCTTGTTTGATTTTCAGATTATCGCCGGCTTTCAAAGTTACTTTATCGCCCGACTTCACTAAAGTCTCGTTGGATGTGCCTTCAGTTGCTCCCGTGCCGTCTTTATCAACGCCCACTTTCCAACCCAGTTTGTTCAGGCTCTCAACCAATTTAGAGGCCTCAACCAAACCTGTGGTCGTTTTCATACCATCTTGGATAGTAGCCTTACCGTCGTCGCCAACCTGAACAGAACCCTCTTTTGGCGTAAAGGTAACCGTGTCGTCGGCCGCGCTAATTTTCAACAACTCGCGGTCTGCGGATTTAAATTTAAAATTCAAACCATTGCTTAAAGTTTGAGTTGCTTTGCCGTCGTCGGTATCTGCACCGCCATTGGCATAAGCATTGCTCGCAGTTAAAGTAACCTTTTGGTCTTGCAAGGCTTTCAACTGCTTAAAGCTGACCGCATCGTTGTCATCCGTACCTTCCGCAACATTGCTGATTTTCACCGGATCTGCACCGCTTGCCGATACCAATTTCACTTTGGTTTTCGCCAGCTTGCCATTTTCGACTTGTTTATTCATATCCGCCGAACCGTCTTGATTGGCTTCGTAATACTCGTTGCCCACTTTCACAACGGTTTTGTCGTCTTCCGTAACATATTGGACCGGCAAGCCCGTTACATCCACACGGACGGTTGTCTTTTTGTGATCATCAGTCGTAACGCTCACATTTGCGTTTGCGCCGCTGGCAAATTCAACAGTGTCGTAAGTTGAAACAAAATCAACATTCTCAACAGCACCACCTACAGTCTTAGCACCTTTAATATTCCAACCTGCACGCAACACATCTTTGATACTTGCTGCATTGGATTTTTTCGCTGCATCCACATTTAAATCAACGTGTGAAGACTTCGCTCCTGCACTTGGCTCAGTTAAAGTCGTCGCAATACCTTTCAAATAAACATTTTTAGAACCTGAAGCATCAGCTGTCACATTCGCAAAGTTCAAGCCATCAGCTGTACTAGTAATACTTACTTTTGGTGTTGCAGTGCCACCTGTAGTAGGTGTATTACCGCCAATCGTTAAAGTATCACTCACTTTCGCGGTTTTCACATCAAGGTCTTTTGCCAAAGCGAAGGTTACATCTTTACCATCACGTTTAACCTTTAAGTTTTTACCCGCTTTTAAGGTTAAAGTGTCGCCTGCTTTAAGGGCTTGGTCTGCATTATCAGCTTGTTGATTGTCCTCAATTTCATCTTCTGTGCTTTCCACTTTCACAAAGGTTGCCGCACTGTTGATAGCCTCCGCAACGTCGCCGACGGTTGCGACTTTTTTCTTGTCGTCTTCGGACACCGTGCCGTTTGAAGCCTTAACAACTACTTTACCGCGATTTGTGTCAGCAGTTGTACCAGCGTTAGGCGCATCAGTTTTAACAGTTTCAAAGCTACCTTTGGCAACAGACGCACCATTAGCATCTACAGTCAATAAGTTGTCAGCACCATCTTTAGCTTTCACTTTAATCTTGCCGTCGGTATCTTTCTCAAGACCATCGCCAACTTTGGTTTCTGCCACATCAATGGTAATGGTGTGTTTGCCGTTTGCAGAAGTAGAAGTAACCTTCGCCCCGCCTTTGCCTTCAAACAACACTTCATCCGCCTGTTTGACTTGTTGGCTTTTCTCGTCTGTTGTGCCGTTTTTGCTAGACAATACCCAGCCCAATTTACGCAAATCGCCTACGGTTGCGGCGGTGCTGTCAGCCACCAACGGCTGTTTATTCGCACCTTTTTCATTTAGATTCAATAAACCGGTATAAGCACCAGTAGCATCAAGCTGTCTCTCCAAATCGGTTGCAGAATTAGCGGTAGTATTGAAATTTGGATTATTCGTATCGCCATAAGCATTCAAACCGCTTGTAACATTCTTAACGGTTTTACCGCCGACGCTAATGCCATCTTTGGTTACGCTGATGGTGTTTGCGTTAGGCGCACTTGTGCCGCCCGCACCATTAGCTGCCGGAGTGATGGTTAAGCCGTTTTGGTCAATCTTGGTGCTTGCACCGTTTTTACTGCTATTCGCTGCACCTTTAAGCTCAATGCTGGTCAGGTCTTTCAGCTCTTTTTTCAGCGAGTAGGTGAAGTCTTTGCCGCTTTGTTTGATTTTCAGGTTGTCGCCCGCTTTAAAGGTTACTTTGTCGCCTGCTTTGACTTCTTGTTCGGTTGCATTACCCTCTTTTTCACCACCGTCTTCTGCACCAGCAGTCGCCGTCCAGCTTAAGCTGTTTAAGGCAGTTACCAAATCGCCTGCTTTAACCAGTTTTTTCTTGTCGTCTTCAGAAGTAATCTCTTTGACTTTACCTTTCGGAGTTGTGTTATCAACAGCACCATTTGCAGCCGCTCCATTCACAGTAAGCGTGGTCGTGTCTGCAACGATTTTATCGCCATCGCCAATCTTCAAACCGTCGCCAACTTTCGCTTCGTACTTAACAGTAATGCCATCAGTACCATTTTTAGTTACAGTCGCAGTTGTACCATTACCATCAGCAAAGGTTACATTTGTGCCTGATGTAACGGTTTCAAAATTATCTCCGGCTTGACCAGCTTGACCATTGGCAGCGGTTGTTTTAATTCTCCAACCAGCCTTGTTTACTGCATTAATCACAGCTTTTGCAGTAACTAAGCCTTTGCCTTCGTCTTTACCGTCAGCTTCAGTAACAGTTACACCATTATGGTTAGCATCTTTCAGGTCTTTGCCTGTAAACAGTTTGCCGTTATGCTCTTTGATAACGGAAGTTTTCGCACCGATTTTAACGTCGGCACCTTTGCCCTCATCCTTCTGTGTTACAGTTACTGTCGTTGTTCCTTGACCATCATCAGTAAAGTTTACTGTGTCATACGTCGCCACATAATCAACATTATTGCCATTGCCTTGAATATTCCAACCTGCACGCAACACATCTTCAATACTTGCTGCGTGAGATTTTTTCGTATCATCAAGACTCAAATCAACGTGCGAAGACTTCGCTCCTGCACTTGGCTCAGTTAAAGTCGTCGCAATACCATTTAAATAAATTCTCGTATCAGGCGCACCACTTCCTGCTACAGGTGTTCCATTTTCTTTTGCAAAGGTCAAACCGTCAGCCGTACTGGTTACATTAACTTTGTTCGTATCTTTACCAATCGACAACTTATCGCTCACGGTCGCGGTTTTCACATCAAGGTTTTTCGCCAAGTCAAAAGTAATTTCTTTTCCACTACGTTTAACTTTCAGGTTTTTACCTGCTTTAAAGGTCAAGGTATCGCCTGCTTTAAGGGCTTCTCCGGTATTATCTGCCCCATTGGCTGCTGCATCTTCAATATCTTCAGTAGAATTTTCTACTTTTACGAAAGTTTCTGCTTTGTTAATAGCGTCGGCAACATCCTTCACTGTTGCCACGTCCTTATCGGTAGCATCAGTTCCATTTGCACTTTTCGCTTTTACCTGACCTTTCTTGTCGCCATTGGCTGTGGTGCTTACAACTTCAAGCTTGCCTTTGGCAACAGATGCACCCTCAGTACCGACAGTCAACAAATTATCATCGCCTGTTTTTACTTTCAGTTTGAGTTTGTCGTCATTGGTCTTCTCGATGCCGTCTGAAGCCTCGATTTTGGTTTCTGCAACATCAATCGTTACGGTATGTTTGCCTGTCGAAGTATCAGTTTTTGCGGACACGGTGGCTTTGCCTGTGCCTTTGAACTCGACTTCTTCGGCGTTTTTAACGGCGGCGTGGAATGCCGTATCGGTGCCTGTGCCATTCGTGGTTTTATCAGCCGAAAGCACCCAGCCGAGTTTACGCAAATCGCCTACGGTTGCGGCTGTGGTGTCGGCAGCTTTTGCATCCGCACCATTGGTCATACCTGCTGTGCCTGTTGCAGGTTTAGTTAAATCAACCAAGTCTTTCTTGGCGGCTTCAACACTTCCTTCTGTAGGTTGAGTTTGCCCGCCGTTTTGATTGTCCCCGTAGGTTTTCAAACCGCTTGCAACGTTGGTAATGGCTTTATTACCCGCACTAATGCCGTCTGAATCGATTTTGACTTCGGTAGCCGTGCCGCCATTTGTCGGGGTGGTAGAAACAGTTAAACCATTTTCAGTAATTTTGGTCGTGGTTTTGCCGTTTCCAGCCGTACCCAAAGTAATGCTGGTCAAGCCTGCAAGTTCGTCTTTCAGCGAATAAGTAAAGTCTTTTCCAGACTGTTTCACTTTCAAGTTCTTGCCTGCTTTGAAAGTTACGGTTTCGCCTGCTTTGACTTCTTGGTCAGTCCCACCCTCTGCTTCGCCATCGGTATCCTTGTCAGCTTTTGCTTTCCAGCTTAATTTGTTTAACGCATCAACTAAATCGCCTGCATTAACCAGTTTTTTCCCATTTCCATTGGTTGCGTCAGGGGCAGTAACTTTACCGCCTGTTACGGTAAGCGTGGTCGTGTCTGCAACGATTTTTTGGTTATCCAGTTTCAAACCGCCGCCAACACTTGCAACAACTTTTCCGCCTTCAATTTTCAAACCGCCGCCGGTGTTTACGGTGATTTTTTTATCATCTACCTTCAAGCCATTACCAGTGTTTACATCGTATTTGACGTTGATGTTGCCTGCATTATCTTTGCTTACGGTCGCTGTGGTCGCATTGCCATTTTTGAAGTTCACGCTCGTGCCGGATGTAACGGTTTCGGCGTTGCCCGCATTCACGGCGGTTGCACCGTTTTCGGCAGTCGTCCCCTCGCCGGTTACCCTCCAGCCGCTTTTGTTCACGGCATCAATTACGGCTTTTGCAGTAACCAAGCCGGTGCCGGTGTCCTTGTCGTTAGTTGCATCAGGTTTGGCATTATCTTTACCATCTTGACCTGTAACCAACTTACCGTCTTTCGCTTTGATAACAGAGGTTTTCGGTGTGAATTTCACTTCGGTTGTTTTACCGTTATCTTTAGCCGTCAATACGACATCAAGCGTATTTTTATCGCCTGTAATAAATTCAACATTGTCGTAACCCGCCACTAAATCAACATTCTCGGTATTACCGCCTGCAACTTTAGCCCCTTTAATGTTCCAGCCTGCATTTAAAACATCTTTCAAGGTAGCCGCTCTCGTTTTTTCAATCTCACTAGGCGAGAAGGTTACTGAAGTTGATGAACCTGTATTTGTAGTTACATCAGGCAAGGTTGAATCCAAACCGTTCAAATGAACATTTCCGTTACCTGCTTTAGCCAATTTCAAGCCATCTGCATCGCCGGTAATATCAACTTTATTCGTACCTTTACCGATAGACAGCTTCTCACTCAAAGCCGCGCTGTCTGTCTCAATGCTTTTCGCCAAAGCAAAGGTTACATTTTTACCGTCAAGTTTGGCTTTTAAGTTTTTGCCTGCCTTAAAGGTCAAAGTGTCGCCTGCTTTGAGGGCTTGGTCTTCAGTGGTGTTTCCGTTTGCAGCATCATTTTCAATATCATCAGTAGTGCTTTCCACTTTCACAAAGGTTGCCGCACTGTTGATAGCGTCCGCAACGTCGCCGACAGTCGCCACTTTTTTCTTGTCGTCCGCTGTCGCCGTGCCGTTTGAAGCCTTAACCGTAACTTTACCGCGATTATCGGCACTTGCACCTTGACCAGCAGGTGTTGTTGTATCTACTGTATTAAACCCGCCTTTGGTAACGGACACGCCGTCAGTACCTACGGTTAATAAGTTTTCTTCTCCCGCTTTGGATTTGACTTTGAGCTTAATCGTGTTACTGGTAGTAGTAGTATCTTTCTCAAGACCGTTGCCGGCTTCTACTGTCGCCACATCAACGGTTACGGTGTGTTTACCGTCAGTACCAGTTTTTGCGGACACGGTTGCGCCGTTTTTGCCGACAAACTCAACTTCCGTTGCGTTTTTAACGGCAGCGTGGAATTGTTTGTTAGCATTATCATCTGTGGTTTTATCAGATGAAAGCACCCAGCCCAAGCCCGCTAAATCGCCTACGGTTGCGGCTTTGTTGGCTAAACCATTATTTGTTGTACCGACGGTTGCGGTGTTTGTCAGGCTGCTTAAATCAACCAAGTCTTTCTTAGCGTCATTATTATTGCCATTGTATTTAGTCAAACCACTCTTAACATTGGTAATTTCTTTGTTACCTGCACTAATACCTGATGTGGTTACGCTGATTGTGTCTGCGTTAGACGTACCTGTGCCTGCCGCAGCACCATTTGCCGGCGTGATGGTTAAGCCGTCTTTGTCAATTTTGGTGCTTGCGCTGCCTGTTCCGCCGTTTGCGTCTTTAAACTCTACGCTGGTCAGGTCTTTCAGCTCTTTTTTCAGGGAGTAGGTGAAGTCTTTGCCGCTTTGTTTGATTTTCAGGTTGTCGCCTGCTTTGAGGGTTACTTTTTCGTTTGTGTTTACAGTCTCTTCGGTCGTGTTGTTTGCCGGATCGGTTTCGCCCGTGCCTTCTTTATCGGCGATGATTTTCCAAGAGCCGCCTGTGTTTGCGCCTTGGGTTTGGGCGGCTCTGATGGTAACGGTGTGTTTGCCGGTAGATGTATCAGTTGTTGAAGTTACGGTAACGCCGTCTTCGCCTTTAAATTCTACTTCGTCGCCGCTTTTGACGGTCGAGGACGTGCCGTTGCCGGCTGCGGCAGTACCGTTGGTGGTTTTAAGCTGCCAGCCTAATTTGTTTAACTCGGTTGCCAAATTGCCTGCGTTGACGAGTTTTTTATTGTTGCCGGTGCTAGGGGCGGTTACTTTGCCGTTGGTAACGGTAAGGTCAACGGTATCGGCAACGAGTTTGTCGGTTTGAGTGTCAATCTTCAAGCCGTCGCCTGCTTTTACTTTGAACTTGGCGGAACGTCCCTCTTGGTTGATTTCAATCCCGCCGTTTTCACGGAGGTAGAGGTAGCTGCTTTTCAGCTTGGGGCGAGCTTCTGAAGACTCAGCAGCTTCTACTGAAATAGCACGCTTTCCTTGTTCGTCATCATTAGCATTTGCAAACTCCTTATCTTTTAGCTTTCCGTCTTTATCAACGACAAGCAAGCCAAACTTGTAATTAGGGTTCTGATTTTCATCCTCTGTTTCATACTTATCTGTAAAAGTCGGGTTATTAGGGTCAAATTCGGTATCCGGTACGTTACCCCCCCCCGAACCGTTGGTGCTCGCCTGTGCCGTTGCGGACAAGAGGGTCGCCAATACGGCAACCGCCGCCGTCGCGGAGGCGCGTTTGGTGTGGTTGCGGGTGAGTTCGGATACGACTACCCAGGCATTGAGGGCCGAATTCCAAATGATGCGGTATATTTTGTTCATTTTGTTTTCTCTTTCTGTGTGTTTGAATGGTTAAAAAGGGGTTTGGGGGCGGATGGTGCGGCATCCGCCCGGTGTTTTTTGGGGGTTGGGGGTTTCTGATAAATTCCCCCAACTTAAAATCCCGTCATTCCCGCCTGCGCGGGAATCTAGTCCGTTCGGGTTGGGGTTTTTCCGATAAATTCCTGTTGCGTTGTGTTGCTGGATTCCCGCCTGCGCGGGAATGACGGTCGGTGGGGGTTTGTGTTTTTTCCGATAAATTCCTGTGGTTTTTCTATGGATTCAATCATTCCTGATAAATTCCCATAATCTAAAATCTCGTCATTCCCGCGCAGGCGGGAATCTAGGACGTGGAATCTAAGGAAACTGTTTTATCCGGTAAGTTTCCGTGCCGACGGGTCTGGATTCCCGCGTTCGCGGGAATGACGGTTCGGTGGGATTTCTGTTTTTTCCGATGGATTCCTGTGGTTTTTCTATGGATTCAATCATTCCTGATAAATTCCCATAATCTAAAATCTCGTCATTCCCGCACAGGCGGGAATCTAGGACGTGGAATCTAAGGAAACTGTTTTTTCCGGTAAGTTTCTGTGCCGACTGGTCTGGATTCCCGCGTTCGCGGGAATGACGGTCGGGGGTTTGTGTGGTTGTTGGCGGATTTGGTGGGCTGAAGCCCACCCTACAGCCCAGCCTACCGGATTCCCGTTTTCACGGGAATGACGAAGTTTCAGACGGCATTGCCCTCCGTCATTCCTGCCTGCGTGGGAATGACGGTCGGGGTCAGCGGAAGAAGTCGCCCACTCCGGGGGGTAGACCTTGCGTGAATGCGCCCATTGTTTTGTTTGCGGTTTCTTCGGCTTTGCCTCGGGCGGATTTGAGGGCGGCGAGGATGAGGTCTTCGAGCATTTCTTTGTCGTCGGCGGCTTCTTGAATCAAATCGGGGCTGATGTCGATTTTGCGTACTTCGTGCGCGCAGGTCATTGTGATTTTGACCAGGCCGTTGCCTGCTTCGCCTTCGATTTCGGTTTCGGCAAGTTTGGCTTGCGCTTTTTTCATATTTTCCTGCATTTGCTGCGCCTGTTTCATCAGGCCGCCTAATCCGGCTTTTCCGAACATAGGTAAAACTCCTGTCTGTTTTGATTGAATAAGGGAAACGGCAATGCCGTCCGAAGGGTTCGGGCGGCATTATATCTGTTTATGGGCGGTTTGCCGCTAATTCCAGTGATTCGGGCTGCCATTGCGCGCCGAATGCTTGGAGGATTTTTTGTGCGGCGGGGTCGGCTTCGAGCAATGCTTGTGCTTTTTGCCTGTCTTCGGCTTGGACGCGCTTGTCCTGCATCGCGGGGGTTTCTCTGCCGGCTTCGTCCTGCCAGTCTTGGGTTTGCAGGGTGAGTTGCAGCCCGTAGGCTTGGGCAAGGGTGTCGCGGATTTTGTCGAGGCGTTTTTTGTCGGCGGTGGCGCGCGCTTCGGCGGTCATCGCCAAAACCATCAGGCCGGTGTCGGGATGGTATTCCGTCCACGCGGAGTGTTGTGCCGGCATTTGCGCCGCGCCGAGTTTGCGGGCGAAATGCCGGACGATGGCTGCCCAGTTTTCGGTGGAAAATTCGGGCGGCGGGGCGGACGGTGTGTTGTTTCCGCCGATGCCGCCCGCTTCTGCTTCTTCGTCCGCGCCTCCGCCTGCGGTATCGGCAGGGGCGGCGTGTTCCCAATCCGGCGGCGGGATTTCTGCGCCGTCTTCCGGGGGGCAGTCATTATCCGGAAAGCCGTAACCGTAGAAAGGTTCTGCAGGGGCTTCGTGTGCAAATGCTTCCGTTTCAACGGCTTCATTATTCGGTGTTGTCTGAATGGGGTTTTCAGACGGCACTTCGGACAAGGGGGCATTGGTTTCGTTGTCGGCTGCCTTGTTCTTGGAAACTTGGTTTTCGGGCGGCGTTCCGGCTTCGGATGCCGTCTGAATGCTTTTTGCCGATGCCTGCGCCGTGCAGGCTGCGGTTTGGGCTTCGTTCGGCGCGTCTTCCCAAGGCGGAACATCGTTGTTTTCTTGATTGGAAACGGGTCCGGCAGTTTTGCCTTCAGACGGCATTGCCGCTGCGGATGCCGTCTGAACGGGTGTTTGGGCGGTTTCTGCTTCAGGGTGCGGTTGGGGCTTTTTTGCGGCGGTTTCCTTTTCGGCGGTTTGTGCCGATGGGGATTGAAGTTCGGTATTTTCAATCACGGCGTTTGCATCACACGAAGCTGCCGCCAAGGGCGCAAACGCCAGCATACGCAGCAGGGTCATCATAAAGCCGGCGTATTCGTCGGGGGCGAGGCTCAGGTCGCGTTTGCCGTGGACGGCGATTTGGTAGTAAAGCTGGATTTGTTCGCCGCTTATGGTTTGGGCGAGGCGGTGCAAAATATCGGAATCGGGGTCGTCGTGCGCCAAGGCATTCGGCACTGCCTGTATCAGGGCGAGGTGTTGCAGCAGTATGGCAAGTTCGCCCAAGGCGTTGTCAAAGCCGACGGCACACGCCGCCATTTCCTGTGCTTTGGCGGTCAGGGCTGCGCCGTCTTGGTTGATGATGCCTGTCAGCAGTTCGTAAAGGTATTGTTTGTCAACCGCGCCGATCATTTGGCGGACATCGTTTTCGGCAACTTTGCCCGAACCTAGGGCGATGGCTTGGTCGAGCAGGCTCAAGGCATCGCGCATCGATCCGGCGGCGGCACGTCCCAAAAGTTGCAGGGCGGCGGGTTCGTAGGCGATTTTTTCGCTGTCGAGGACGTGGGCGAGGTGGTCGGCAACCTGCTGCGAAGTCATATTGCGCAAGACGAATTGCAGGCAGCGGCTCAAGACGGTAACGGGAACTTTGTGCGGATCGGTCGTGGCAAGGATGAATTTGACGTGTTCGGGCGGCTCTTCCAGCGTTTTGAGCATAGCGTTGAACGCGCTTTTGGAGAGCATATGCACTTCGTCGATGATATAGACTTTGTATTTGCCGGCGGTCGGCGCGTATTGGGCGTTTTCCAATACTTCGCGGATGTTGTCGATGCCTGTGTTGGAGGCGGCGTCGATTTCCAGCAGGTCGACGTAGCGTCCGGCATCGATCTGCGTACAGCTTTGGCACACGCCGCAAGGTTCGCCGTGTTGCGCGTTTTCGCAGTTGAGGCTTTTGGCAAGGATGCGGGCGATGGTGGTTTTGCCTACGCCGCGCGTACCGGTCAGCAGGTAGGCGTGGTGCAGCCTGCCTTCGTCCAAGGCGTTTTGCAAGGCTTTGACGACGTGTTCCTGACCGACTAAGTCGGAAAAGGTTTTGGGCCGCCATTTTCGGGCGAGAACTTGATAGGCCATATTTTTCTCTTGGTTTCGGTCGTGATGTTTCTGTCGGTGCTTCGGAATGCCGTCTGAACGGCGGTCTCGGGCGGCGTATTCTAGCACTTTCGGTTTATTGTCCGCGCAAGAACAGTGCGTCCAATTCTTTCAAAGTCAGTTTGACCCAAGTCGGCCTGCCGTGGTTGCACTGGTTGCTGCGCGGCGTGTTTTCCATATCGCGCAGGAGCGCGTTCATTTCGGGCAGGGTAAGCCGGCGGCCGGCGCGGACTGAGCCGTGGCAGGACATGGTGGCGAGGATGTGGTTTTCGTGTTCTTCGATGGTTTGGCTGCTGCCGACTTGGGCGAGTTCGCCCAAAACATCTTTGGCGAGTGAGACGACATCGGCTTTGCCGAGCATGGCGGGAACGGCGCGGACGGCAAGGGTGTTGCCGCCCATGTCGGACAGTTCCAAGCCGAAGCCTGCCAGCGTTTCGGCGTGGTCGGCAAGGGCGGCGCATTCTTCGTGGGACGCGGCAAAGGTTACGGGAATAAGCAGGCGTTGGTTTTGCAGCCTGCCGTTTTCCTGACGCTGGCGTTTCATTTTCTCGTAGTTGACGCGTTCGGCGGCAGCGTGCATGTCGATGAGCAGCAGGCTGTCTTCGGCTTGGGCAAGGATGTAGATGCCCAATAATTGGGCGATGGCGAAGCCGAGCGGCGGCAGTTCGGATTGGGACGGGATGCCGTCTGAAAGCGGCGCATCTGTTTTTGGGATAGGCATTTCAGACGGCATATTGCCGAAACGTGCCTGCTCTAATCGGTTCAACTCAAGGTCGATGTCGTCGGTTTTTTTGTAGAGTTCGGCATAAGTATTCATTGCCGTGCGGCTTTCGCGCAGGGACAGGCTGTGTTGTTGCGGCGCACGCGCGGCTTGGTAAGGCATAGGCGCGGTTTTGCCTGACGAACCGAAGGCATTACGTATATCGGGTTTGTTGCCTGTCGGGTAGTTGGATGCGCTATCAAACAGATTTTCGCTGTCGTTTTCAGACGGCATTGGGGCAGGCGTAACGCCGGTAATCTCATGCAACACTTCGCCTGCGTTGCTGACGCTTTCGGTCAAGTCGGCGCGTGTGTCGGCAAGGGCTTTGTTGAGCGTGTGGAACACGAGTTGGTGTACCTGCTGGCTGTCGCGGAAGCGGATTTCTGTTTTGGTCGGGTGGACGTTGACATCCACGGCTTCGGGCGGCAGGTCGAGGAAGAGGACGAAGGCGGGGGTAAGGGCGTTGTGCAATACGTCGCGGTATGCCTGCTTGACGGCATGGAGCATGACTTTGTCGCGGACAAAACGATGGTTGACGAAGCAGTATTGTTTGTCGGTTTTGCCTTTGGCGAAAGTCGGCTTGGCAATCGCGCCATAGAGCCGCAATGCGCCGCTGCTGCTGTCGATTTCCAATGAGGCCGTCTGAAAATCATCGCCGACAATGGCGGCAATACGTTCGTGCAGGTTTTGTGCAGGGAGTTTGAACACTTGTTTGCCGTCGCGCTTGAGCGAGAAGGCGATGTGCGGATGCGCCAGCGCAAGGCGTTCGAGCATGGTGGCGCAGTGGGCGTATTCGGTATTTTCGGATTTGAGGAACTTGCGCCGCGCGGGAGTGTTGAAGAAGAGTTCGGCGGCTTCGATGGTGGTGCCGACGGGGTGGGCGGCGGCGGTGGGGCGGCTGAGTTTGCCGTCTTCGGCTTTGACTTGGGTTGCGTGCGAACTGTCTTCTTGACGGCTGGTCAGGGTCAGGCGGCTGACGGAGGCGATGCTTGCCAAACCTTCGCCGCGAAAGCCCATGCTGGCGACGTGTTCCAAATCGTTTAAGGTTTTGATTTTGCTGGTGGCATGGCGGTGGAGCGCGAGTTCGATGTCGTCGGGGTGGATGCCGCCGCCATTGTCGCTAACGCGAATCAGGCGGATGCCGCCGCCCGCCAGCTCGACATCGATCGCCGTCGCGCCTGCATCGATACTGTTTTCAACGATTTCTTTTAAGGCGTTGGCAGGGCGTTCGACTACTTCGCCGGCGGCAATTTGGTTGACAAGGTGGTCGGGCAGGGCGGCAATTCGGGACATGGCATGGGCTTCCGTTTCAAAAAACGCTTCATTCTATAATAAAACCCCTTACCTTTCTGCCTGTATTCTTGATAAAAGCCGTTTATCCCGTTTGGAAAATACCAGTATAATCACGCCGTATCCCGTAAAATTGGAGCACAAAGATGTATCACTACCAATCCGATGCCACACAATTCCTCAACCGCCTGATTGAAGAAAAACCTGAGTTGGAACAGCAGCGTTTGGAAAACAGGGGGCTTTTGTGGGATGTCGAACTCAATCCCGAAGAACAGGAAAACTTCGAGGCGGCAAAAGTAGCGAAAAAACCTTATACCTATTACCAAGACTGAACCCGCCGAAATGACGACCAATCTGTCCAATGTCGCACCGGACCTGCAAAACTATTTGAACGCCATCGGCGAACCCGAACATCCCGTTTTGACGCGGCTGCGTGAGAAGACCGGGCATCACCGTATGGGTAAAATGGCGATTGCGCGCGAACAGGCGGCGGTTTTGGTTTGGCTGGCAAAGCTGATCCGTGCGGAAAAATATCTGGAAGTCGGCGTGTTTACCGGATACAGCAGCACCGCGCTTGCATTGGCTCTGCCCGAACACGGGCGGATTACCGCCTGCGACATCAATGTAACCTTTACCGATACGGCGCGTCAGGTTTGGAACGAGGCCGGTGTGGCACATAAAATCAGCCTGCACCTGCAACCCGCATTACTGACATTGGATGATTTGATTGCACAAGGCGAAGCCGGAAGCTACGATTTGGCACTGATAGACGCAGACAAACCGCCCACGCCGCAATATTTCGAGCGTTGCCTCAAGCTTGTCCGGCAAGGCGGCATCATCGCCATCGACAATATTTTGCTGAACGGAAGGGTGATGCGCGAGGAGGCTTCCGATGCGCCGCCCAGCATCAAAATTCTCAAAGATTTCAATCAAAACCTGCCGAACGACCCGCGCATCGTCCCCATCACCCTGCCCGTCGGCGACGGTTTGACCCTGCTTCTGAAAAAATAATGAAGACCCGATTACCGCTTTTTATCATTTGGCTGTCTGTGTCTGCCGCCTGTGCTTCCGTTTCACCCGTTCCGGCAGGCAGCCGAACCGAAATGCCGACACGGGAAAATGCTTCAGACGGCATTCCCTATCCCGTTCCGACCTTGCAAGACCGTTTGGACGATTTGGAAAACAGGATTATCCGCCTGTCGAACGAAGTGGAAACCTTAAACGGCAAAGTCAAAGCACTGGAGCATGCGAAAACACACCCTTCCGGCAGGGCATACGTCCAAAAACTCGACGACCGCAAGTTGAAAGAGCATTACCTCAATACCGAAGGCGGCAGCGCATCCGCACATACCGTCGAAACCGCACAAAACCTCTACAATCAGGCACTCAAACACTATCAAAACGGCAGGTTTTCTGCCGCAGCCGCCCTGTTGAAAGGCGCGGACGGAGGCGACGGCGGCAGCATCGCGCAACGCAGTATGTACCTGTTGCTGCAAAGCAGGGCGCGTATGGGGAACTGCGAATCCGTCATCGAAATCGGAGGGCGTTACGCCAACCGTTTCAAAGACAGCCCAACCGCGCCCGAAGCCATGTTCAAAATCGGCGAATGCCAATACAGGCTTCAGCAAAAAGACATTGCAAGGGCGACCTGGCGCGGACTGATACAGGCTTACCCGGGCAGCCCGGCGGCAAAACGCGCCGCCGCAGCCGTACGCAAACGATAGTTTTTCCATGCTGCAGCTGATGAACATCTGAAAACCAAAGGAATTCACTAAGATGAGAAATATGACAGAAATAAGGTGGAGGAATAATCAAGTTATCAGCATTGAGACTAAACGAAAGGATGAATCAAGAGAAACTAGGGTGTATGTGCTCGCTCAGATGATAGGGAAGGCTGAACTCCTGTTTTTCAATCTATTTAACACTGATAACAATTGGGATGATGTAGACTTAACCCAAGTTCCTATTCTTTTCTGCGCCACTGTTGCTCGTCAATTCATTAAAAGCAGCAATATCTTCAGGCAGAATATTAAGGGGATTGAGAACTATATCTCTCCAAAGCGTAAGATAGACCCCTTAGGTATGGGAAGTAGATGGATTACGCTCTGGGAAGGAACACCAAACGAAAAGAAAATTCTTATCATAGGAGATGGTGGGGGCAGACTCTTTGAAGTAGATACTTCCTCGGGGAAATACAATGAACGAGATATCATTGCGTCAATAAATAGAGACGATTTAGAAACGATTAATAGCTATGAATTGAGGAATGTACGAATCTATGCTGAGCTTAATGAACGGCTATATTTGTGTTACAAAATGGGGAGAAATGTAGACCCTCTAAAGGATTTGGTGTTTAATCTACCTATCCCCTTAGAATACAAAGAGTATATTGAGATCATATCAACCTAGAATCAACGACTTAAAGGGCTGAAATAATACACTCAAAGCATTTCTCAATGAGAAAGTATACAGGAGGTGTCCTGCAAAGCATGCTGAGTTTTACTATAGTATTGTTCGCACATCGTTCCAATTATAGCTTTTGCAGGAAGAGGCTCTTGTCTTTAGTTTTTGGGGCATTCTTACTCGATCTATTGTGCTGCCACACGACTTTGAGTGCAAACCAAAGACTCACGGCAGGGACATATACGGCAGAGTTTGACTATGATGTCGTGGGTACTTTGGCCGCCGCTCGTTATGATGAAGTAGATATACTCTATAAGCTCCCAGATCGAATAGGCAATATCTATCCTGACCGCTTCGGTAAGGAAGCCACTTATGAGCGTGGCGGACGACGCAAGGAGGATAAGGAATGGACTTACCACTTTGATGGGGAGGGATTCCTGACGCAGCGCGTCTTTTCCGCTTTTTACCCCATCCGCACCAAGGAGGATTTATGATACAAATCGGCATCATCATGGGCAGCAACAGCGATTGGCCCGTTATGCAGCAGGCAGCGCAGTTTCTTGAAGAGTTCGGCGTAGAATATGAGGCGCGCGTCGTTTCCGCACACCGCACTCCGGATTTGATGTTTGAATACGCCGAAACCGCACGGGCGCGCGGCATCAAAGCCATCATCGCGGGTGCGGGCGGCGCGGCGCATTTACCCGGCATGGTTGCCGCCAAGACCACCGTCCCCGTTTTGGGCGTACCCGTCCCCAGCAAATACCTGCGTGGCGAAGATTCGCTTTTATCGATTGTACAAATGCCCAAAGGCGTACCCGTCGCCACATTCGCCATCGGCGAGGCAGGCGCGGCCAATGCCGCATTGTTCGCCATCTCCATGCTGGCCAATGAAAATCCCGAACTGGCGCAAAAACTGGCAGACTTCCGAGCCAAACAGGAACAGGTTGTTTTGAATATGGAATTGGAACAGATTTAAAACCCGCCGTCCGCGAATACACAAATGCCGTCTGAAGCCCTGTTTCGGGTTTCAGACGGCATTTTTCCATCTTATTCCGCTGTTTCGGTCAGCGATGAGAACACTTTAAAATAAGTCGGGAAGGTTTTATGGGTGCATTTCGGGTCGTTGATGACGACGGGTACGCCCAACAGGGAAACCAGCGAGAAACACATTGCCATGCGGTGGTCGTCGTAAGTGTCGATGACGGCGTCGGGTGTCAGCGTTTCGGGCGGGGTGATGTGAATTGCTTCGGCTTCTTCGACGACTTTTGCCCCGAGTTTGCGCAACTCGTTTGCCATCGCGGCGATGCGGTCGGTTTCTTTGACGCGCCACGAACCGATGTTGCGAAGCGTGCAGGTTTGCCCTGTGGCAAGTGCGACGATGGCGAGGGTCATGGCGGCATCGGGGATATGGTTTGCATCCAAATCAAAGGCTTGGACGGCACGTTCTTTCG
This sequence comes from Neisseria basseii, assembly GCF_962707005.1. Lineage (NCBI taxonomy): Bacteria > Pseudomonadati > Pseudomonadota > Betaproteobacteria > Neisseriales > Neisseriaceae > Neisseria > Neisseria basseii. The sequence continues at coordinate 160,704 of NZ_CAUIXH010000003.1, forward strand.
GGCGCGAGACTTCGACGAAGTTTTCGCCCCAAACCACGTCCGCCCCGATTTTTTCCAGCTCACGGGCAAAGGCGACATCGCCCTGTATGCTGTTTGCGCCGATACCGATAACGCGGATGGGCGTGGCGGCAATCAAACCGGCTGCGAGGAAGTAGGACGCGCTGGAGGCATCGCCTTCGACGTGCAGGTGTTCGGGCGCGTGGTAGTGCGCATCGGCGGGGATTTTGAAAACGCGGTAGCCTTCATTGATAACCTGTACGCCGAATTGCGCCATCAGTTTCAAGGTAATGTCGATATAGGGCTTGGAAATCAACTCGCCGACCATACGGATTTCAAATGCCTGTCCGGTCAGCGGCAACGCCATTAAAAGGGCGGTCAGAAACTGGCTGGACACATTGCCTTTAATCGGAATCACGCGCTCGCTGCGGTCTTGACGTTTGCCAATATGAAGCGGCGGATAGTGTCCGTTGCCGAGATATTCGACATCGGCGCCGGCAATCCGCAACGCATCGACCAAATCGCCGATGGGGCGTTCGTGCATACGAGGCACGCCGTGCAGATGATAATCGCCGCCCAAAACGGCCAGAGCGGCAGTCAGCGGACGGAACGCCGTGCCCGCGTTGCCTAAAAACAAATCGGCAGTCCGATTGGGGAAACGCCCGCCTGTGCCGTGCACTTTCAGACGGCCTTCGGCAAGATATTCGATTTCAACGCCGAGTTTATCGAGTGCTTCCAACATACGGTCGGTGTCGTCGGATTTGAGCAGGGAATGGATTTCACAAGTATTGTCGGACAAGGCGGCGAGCAGCAGGATGCGGTTGCTGATGCTTTTGGAGCCGGGAAGGGCGACGGTAGATGGTTTGAGCGAGGCGGCAGGGAGGCGGAGGGATTCGGTCATGGCAAAACGTAAATATAGGGATAAAGACAGACTGCATTATACTGGTGCAAATGCCGTCTGAAAAATCTCAGGTTTGGCATTTTCGGTTTTAAAGTCCGTAAATGTGGTTTTTTGTGCCGAAAATTGATTATTTTTAAATTTTTTGTTTCTAAAATTTTTTTGCCGGCATATTTTCGGCTTTTGTTGCGGACAAATGGTGTTTGCGGACGGTACGGCACGATTGCCAATTTCATAGAATTTGGTAGAATAGCCGCTGTTCAACGACAGACAAGCCGCCGATTTTCCGGGCGGCTTGTATTTTTATTTTAATATCCGGACGCACAAAGCAAGACGGTACGCGGTATGCTTGCTGCCGCAAACCGGTGTGCCGGAATATGGAGAATACGATCTTATGCAAAAAATCCCCCTGACCGTACGCGGTGCGGAATTGCTGAAACAGGAATTGCAGCAGCTTAAAAGCGTGGCGCGCCCCGAAGTGATCGAAGCGATTGCCGAAGCCAGATCGCACGGCGATTTGTCCGAAAACGCCGAATACGAAGCAGCCAAAGAACGCCAAGGTTTTATCGAGGGCCGCATTTCCGAGTTGGAACACAAACTTTCCGTTGCCCATATTATTAATCCGACTGAAATCCATGCCGAAGGAAAAATCGTGTTCGGTACGACGGTTACGTTGGAAGATTTGGAAACGGAAGAACACGTTACCTATCAAATTGTCGGCGAAGACGAAGCGGATATCAAACAGGGCAAAATCTATGTCGGCTCTCCGATTGCACGCGCCCTAATCGGCAAGGAAGAAGGAGATACGGCGGAAGTTCAGGCTCCGGGCGGCGTACGCGAATACGACATTATCGAAGTCCGGTATATTTGATTCGGCGGTAAAATGCCGTCTGAAAGCCACGTTCGGGCTTCAGACGGCATTTCGCATACGGCTTCCCTTTTCAGGTCCGAATTAAATATGCTATATTCCTGAATCTTTCAAACCGTTTTCCAAATGAGGTAAGGAAATGAGCGAAACTGCTAAAATCAAAGTCAACGACCTGCCCGAAAATGCAGAAAAACCAAACGAAGAAGTCGAACTGCCCGTTGTCGATAACGACAAAAAAGGCGGACACAGCGAGGGCGGCTGCTGCGGTGCGTGCGGCGGTTGATTCGAATTTGTCAAATCGGGGCATCTGAAAAGTTTTGCAAAATTTTCAGGTGTCCTTTTTTATTTCCAAAGTAAATGAATGAAATAATGCGGGTAGAAGATTTATTTGACCATGGGCTTGTGGTAGATTCGGTACCGTATTTGATATGATTTTAACAAATCGGGAGGGGCAATGTTTTGGTATGTAGTCGGCTTTTTCGCCTTTATCGTTTCGCTGCTGTCGCTGTGGGTCAATGCCAGCGCATTCGGCATGCAGGAAGACGATACCCCCCAATCGGATTATGAAAGACGTTTGGGCTTGGGTGCGAAGCTGAAAAACAAAAATACACCGGATACGGAAGAAAAGCAGCAATAAAGATATGAAATGCCGTCTGAAAGATTTTCAGACGGCATTTGCTTTGAAGCATGGGAGACATCAAACATTCATCTCATACTCGAATGCGCTCAGGATTCGGCGTACTTCATCCGCATCCTTAACCGTTCGGACGCGGTCAAACAGCGTTTGCGCCGGGTCGAACGTTTTTTTCATCATGCCCAGCCATTGCTTAAGACGGGCGATCGGGTATTTATTGTTTGCCTCTTTTGCCAGGCATAAATCGAAAAAGAGCCGTATCCATTTGGAAATTTCGGCAAAATCGGTATCCGTAACGGGCAGGCCGCTTTCATATTGCTTGATTTGACGCGCCAAATCGGGGCGGATGACCGCACCTCGCCCCAGCATGACGCTGTTGCAGCCGCTGATTGTTTTGATGCTGATATAGTCCTGCAGGCTGAAAACGTCGCCGTTGGCGGTAACGGGAATATCGACGCTGTCTCGGATTTTCCTTATCCATTCCCAATGCGCCGGCGGTTCGTAACCCTCGGCTTTGGTACGCGCGTGTACGGTCAGTCCGCACGCGCCCCCTTCGGCAATCGCACAGGCGCATTCCAAAGCAGGGCTTTTGTCTTCATAGCCGAGCCGCATTTTCCCCGTCAGCGGAATATGTGCGGGCAAACGTTCGCGCATCGTTTTGACGATATGGAATATCAGTTGCGGCTCTTTTAAAAGGATTGCGCCGCCTTTGTGTTTGTTGACGGTGGGAGCGGGGCAGCCGAAGTTCAAATCGATTTTGTCCGCGCCGAAGCGGACGGCTTCCAATGCGTTTGCCGCCATATTGTCTGCATCGCTGCCCAAAAGCTGGACGGTGCAGGGCGTGCCAGAAAACGTTTTGTTTCCGTTGGTGATTTCGGGGATATATTTTAACCATGTGGCGCGGGAATGCATGGTATGGGTAATGCGTACAAATTCGCTGACGCATTCGTCGTAGCCGCCGATACGCGTCAGCAGGTCGCGCATCACATCGTCTATCAGACCTTGCATGGGGGCTAGGATGATTCGGGTTTTTTGTTTGGGTTCGGTTGTTTGTCCGTCAATCATGATTTGGGTAGGTATTTGGTTTAAACAATGCCGTCTGAAGGCTTTCGGCGTTCAGACGGCATTTCCATATCCGTTGTTACAGCAACACTTTCTCTACGCCGCCGTTGTTGGCTTTTCTTACAAAATCGTCCAGCCAGTTTTCGCCGAGAATATGTTTCGCCATTTCGATGACGATATAGTCGGCAGGCATATTGTTGTCGTCGGCGTATCGGCTCAGACCTTGCAGGCAGGCAGGGCAGGAGGTGAGCATTTTGACGGGTTCGCCCTGTGGCAGCTCTTTGAGGTTTTTCTCAATTTCCTCTTGTTTGCGGAACTTGACCTGAGTGGCAATGTCTGGCCGTTTAACGGCAAACATACCGGACTCGCCGCAACAGCGGTCGCTTAAGACGACTTTCTGTCCCATGAGGCTGCTGGCCATTTGGGTGGCATTCATGGTTTTGATCGGGGTATGGCAAGGGTCGTGGTAGAGGTATTGCTGACCTTTCACGCCGTTCAGTTTCACGCCTTTTTCGAGCAGGTATTCGTGGATGTCGATGATGCGGCAGCCGGGGAAGATTTCCTCGAAGCGGTATTTTTCGAGCTGGTCGTAACAAGTGCCGCAACTGACGACGACGGTTTTGATGTCGAGGTAGTTGAGGGTGTTCGCCATGCGGTGGAAGGCGACGCGATTGTTGGTGCTCATTTGTTCGGCTTTTGCTTTGTTGCCGCCCGCGTCCTGCGGATAGCCGCAGCACATATAGCCGGGCGGCAGGACGGTTTGTACGCCGACATGCCAAAGCATGGCTTGAACGGCAAGTCCGATTTGGCTGAACAGGCGTTCAGAACCGCAGCCGGGGAAGTAGAACACGGCTTCGGTATCTTCCGGCGTAGCCGGATTGCGGATGATAGGGATGCTTTTGTCGTCTTCGATGCCGAGCATGGAGCGCGGTGTTTTGGCGGGCACGCTTTTGGGCAAAGGACGGTTGATGAAGTGGATGATTTGTTCTTTGACCGGAGCGGTACCGACGGTGGCTTTCGGTTCGGCTTTTTGCTTTTTCGTGCCGATCGGAAGAAGCTTACCGATTTTGTAGGCAAAGTTCTGCGCAGGGAAGCCGGTTTGTATCATGGCGGCGCGAAGGGCTTTGATGGTTTTTGGGCCGGTGGCGTTCAGAAATGCCATGCCCATTGAAGCCGCAGGCGCAAAGCGTTTATGACCGGAATCGGCAAGGTAGTTGCGGACGGCTACGGTAACGTCGCCGAAGTCGATGTTGACGGGGCAGGGTTTGACGCAGCGGTGGCACACGGTGCAGTGGTCGCCGATGTCCATGAGTTCTTCAAAGTGTTTGATGGAAACGCCGCGGCGGGTTTGTTCTTCGTATAAGAAGGCTTCGGTCAACAGCCCCACGCCGAGGATTTTGTTGCGCGGGCTGTACAGCAGATTGGCGCGCGGAACGTGAGTAGAGCAAACGGGCTTGCATTTGCCGCAGCGCAGGCAGTCTTTGACGGAATCGGCGATGGTGCCGAGGTCTGATTTTTCCATAATCAGCGATTCCGCGCCCAAAAGCTCGAAGGATGGTGTGTAGGCGTTGCGTAAGTCCGAGCCTTTCATCAGTTTGTGACGGTTGAAGGTGTGTTTGGGATCGACTTGGTTTTTGTAGTTCCAAAACGGTTGCAAATCTTCATCGGTCAAAAATTCGAGCTTGGTAATGCCTATGCCGTGTTCGCCGGAAATCACACCACCGAGCGAACGGGCGATTTTCATAATGCGTTCGACCGAACGATAGGCCGTCTGAAGCATTTCGGCATCGTCTGAGTTAACCGGAATATTGGTATGAACGTTACCGTCGCCGGCGTGCATATGCAGGGCGACGAAGACGCGGCTGCGTACGGTTTTGGCGTGGATTTTGCCCAAGCCTTGGATAATTTTGGTATCGGTTTTGCCGCTGAAGATTTCAGAAAGCGGCTTCATTACGTCTGCTTTGACAGACACGCGCAGGCGGAAATCGCGGAAGGCAATAAAGCAACTTTCATTGTTTTTGGCTTCGGGAGCGGCGTGGACGGCTGCGCCGTAGCGGGCTTTGTAGTCGGCAAGCGGCGCGTCTAAGTTAGCAAGCAGCCATTCCCAACGCGCTTTGACAGCGGAAACATGGGCAAGGGCGTGTTTGCCGCGTTCGCCCAACAGTTCGGCGGTTGGCAGGTCTGTTCCCATTTTGTCGATGGGGAGTTTGCCGGACAGATATTGTTCCAAAGCGGCACAGAGTTTGAGTTTGTTTTGGATGGAAAGCTCAATGTTGATGCGTTCGATGCCGTCTGAATACTCGCCGAGCCTTTCGAGTGGGATTACTACGTCTTCATTAATTTTAAAGGCGTTGGTATGTTTGGCAATGGCGGCGGTGCGGCTGCGGTCGAGCCAGAAGGTTTTGCGCGCTTCGGGCGATACGGCAATAAAGCCTTCACCGTCGCGGGCACGGGCAAGTTCGCAGATGTGTTCGGCGGCGGCCTCTACGGCGGCTTCGTCGTCGGAAACCACGTCTGCCAGCAAGACCATTTTCGGTCGTCCCTTGCCCGCCGCTTTGGTGGCGTAGCCGACGGCGCGGACATAACGCCAGTCCAGATGCTCCAAACCCGCCAGTCGAACGCTGTCGTGGGCAAGTAGGAAATCGCGAATTTCGACGATAGAAGGCGTGGCGGTGGCGACCGTACCGAAAAACTCCATACACACGGTGCGCGTATATTTCGGCATTTTGTGCAACACGAAGGCGACGCTGGTGATGATGCCGTCTGTACCTTCTTTCTGCACGCCGGGCAGTCCGCTCAAGAATTTGTCGGTAACGTCTTTGCCCAAACCAACTTTGCGGAATTTGTGACCGGGGATTTCCAAACGTTCGGTTTTAACGATATTGATGCCGTCTGAATCCAGCGTGTGAACGTCGAACACGGCGGTTTCTTCATCGTGGATTTTGCCGAAATTGTGGCGCACGCGTTCGATGCGCAGCCATTCGCCCTGCGGGTTGACCATCTGCCAGTAGGCGAGGTTGTCCAAGGCAGTACCCCACAGCACGGCTTTTTTGCCGCCCGCGTTCATCGCCACATTACCGCCCACGCATGACGCGTCGGCAGAAGTCGGATCAACGGCGAACACCAAGCCCGCCTGATGCGCGGTTTCTTCCACTCGGCGGGTTACTACGCCTGCGCCGCAATGGATAATCGGATGTTTGCCGTCCAAACCCACCAGCTCGACAAATTCGACGCCGCGATGCTTGTCCAGTTTTTCCGTATTGATGACCGCGCTCATTGCATCCAAAGGTACCGCGCCGCCGGTATAACCCGTGCCGCCACCGCGCGGGATAATGACCAAATCCAGCTCGATTAAGGCGCGCACCAAAGGCGCGATTTCCGCCTCTGTGTCGGGATTGACGACGACAAACGGATATTCGACGCGCCAGTCGGTCGCATCGGTAACGTGGGTTACCCGCGCCAGCCCGTCGAACATAATATTGTGCGGCTTGGTAATTTTGCTTAAGCGTTCCAAAATTTGATGGCGTTTTTGGCTGGTTTCATCAAAACTGCTATCAAAACGCTCGACTGCCTTTTCCGCTGCCGCAACCAATACATCCACTTGCCGATTATCGTCGCGGCGTTTGCGGATTTCATTTAAGCGGTGGCGCATTTCGCGTACCAGCGCGGCGCGGCGTTTCGGATGCTCCAACAAGTCATCGACCAGATACGGATTGCGCACGACCACCCAAATATCGCCCAATACTTCAAACAGCATTCGTGCCGAACGTCCTGTTTTGCGTTGACCGCGCAAATCTTGCAGAATCTGCCACGCCCCGTCGCCCAACAGGCGGATGACGATTTCGCGGTCGGTGTAGGAAGTATAGTTGTAGGGAATTTCCCGAATACGCTGCGGGGCGGTAGTCGTGGTCATGGCGTGTCCGTGTTTGGTTGTTTTTATTTGAGTGTTGTCCGAACGGTCGGTTGCAGACAAATTTTGAAAGGCAATAATGTAGTTTAATTCTTAATATTTTTCAATGCCGAAACAGGAAATACCCTTATAGAAACAAAATGACGCTTTGAGAAATTGTTGACAATATTATCGGATATAAGTTTTAGACAGTGTTTCCGGCGTATGACCGTATCAAAACGGTTGAGTTTTTCATAAAACCCGTTATAATGCCGTTTCTCTGAGGCGGGTCTCCCCGCATGGCAAATCGGAACACCGGGTCAGGGGCGGAAGCCAGCAGCCCACTCCGATGCGCCAGTGCCGGGGGTTTGGCCCGCCGCCCTATTTGAAACGCCGGAGCTTCGATGTTCCGGCGTTCCCGTATCGCACCGATGCCGTCTGAAAGCCGTTCAGACGGCATTTCCTTTACTTTGCCATAACGCATCATTACAATGTATCCATACAGGCCAATGAAGAACCGGCTTCATAAAAATGAAGTATGGTTCAATTTCAAGTTTATGACGAACAGGGCAGTTTGATTAAAGACTAAAGGAGTAGGCAAATGAAAAAACTTCTAATGATAACCCTTACCGGTATGCTTGCAGCTTGCGCAACAGGTGTCAATGTCGGCCGGCTGATGGTTGAAATGCCGCAGGGAGAACGTTCTGTCGTTGTGCAGGTTCCCGCGACAAATAACCCGCTTTCCGATACGGTAGCTGTCGGAATGATTAAAACATCCGGATCGCCTTCGGCATCAAATATGATTGAAATGCTCGGCGCGGACAATATCAACGTCGGCGTGGCGGGAAGCAGCCAAATGCTTAATAAGGCGACCGCACTTTATTCCTTAAACCATGCAAAGAAAGTCGGAAATAATGTCAGTGTCTATATGATGGGCGACAGCGAAAGCGACAAGGCCGATTTGGAAAACGCGGCAAATGCCAAAAATATTAAATTACATTATTTCTTTAACCAAAAATAATTTGCAGCGTGCAACTTGCCGCACCAAAATATTCAAATTGAACATACGGCGGCGTACCGGGATTTGCGCCGCCGCTTATCCCGATAGGAGAGTACCGTGAACGCCTCGCAATTAATCAGCAGCCTGACCCAAACCGTCGGCGAAAAATACATCATCACCGACCCCGCGAAAACCGAACAATACCGCCAAGGCTACCGCTTCGGCGAGGGTAAGGCGTTGGCGGTGGTTCGCCCCGGAACCATTCTGGAAATGTGGAAAATTTTGCAGGCTTGCGTCGAAGCGGACGTGATTGTGATTACGCAGGCGGCGAATACCGGTTTGACTGGCGGCTCGACCCCCGACGGCAACGATTACGACCGCGACATCGTGATTGTGAACACCATGCGGATGAACATCATCCAAACCATCAACAACAACCAACAAGTCGTCTGCCTGCCCGGTTCGACCCTGAACCAGCTTGAATTGCTGCTGAAACCTTTGGGGCGCGAACCGCATTCGGTTATCGGCTCTTCCTGTATCGGCGCGTCCGTCTTGGGCGGCGTGTGCAACAACTCCGGCGGCGCGTTGGTACAGCGCGGCCCGGCCTACACCGAAATGGCGTTGTTCGCCCAAATCAACGAAGAAGGCAGGTTGGAACTGGTCAACCACTTGGGCATAGACTTGGGCGACACGCCCGAAGAAATCCTGACCAATCTGCAAGGTCATCATTATCAAAACAAAGACATCAAACAAGACGCGGGCAAAGGACACGACCACGCCTATTGCGAACACGTCCGCCAAGTGGACGAACCGACCGCCGCGCGTTTCAATGCCGACCCCGCCCGCCATTACGAAGCCTCGGGCTGCGCGGGCAAACTGATGGTTTTTGCCGTCCGTTTGGACACCTTCCCGCAAGAAAAACAAACTGCCGTGTTCTACATCGGCACGAACGACATCAACGAACTGACCGACATCCGCCGCGCCGCCTTGGGCGAATTTGAAAGCCTGCCCGTTTCCGGCGAATACATCCACCGCCACGCTTTCGACATTGCCGACGTGTACGGCAAAGACACGTTTTACGTCATCAAAAAATTCGGTACGCACCAACTGCCGAAATTATTTGACTTGAAGGCGCGCGTGGACAGGTTCGGCAAAAAAGTCAGCTTTCTGCCCAAACATTTTTCCGACAAGGCCATGCAGTTCGTCAGCAAATTCCTGCCCGACCACCTGCCCAAATCCATGCGCGATTACCGCGACAAATACGAACACCATCTGATTTTGAAAATGGGCGGAAAAGGCGTTGATGAAGCGCGCACGTTCTTAAAAGAATATTTTGCACACCACGGCGGCGCGTTTTTCGAGTGTAACGCCGAAGAAACCCAAGCCGCGATGCTGCACCGTTTCGCCGTCGCCTCCGCCGCCATCCGCTACCGTGCCGTACACGACGACGAAGTGGAAGATTTGGTCGCGCTGGATATCGCCCTGCGCCGCGACGACCGCGACTGGTTTGAAAAACTGCCGCAGGAAATCGACAATAAAATCATCCACAAATTGTATTACGGGCATTTTATGTGCCACGTTTTCCATCAGGATTACATCATCAAAAAAGGCAACGACTGCATGGCGTTGGAACACGAAATGCTGCATCTCTTAGACCAACGCGGCGCGCAATATCCCGCCGAACACAATGTCGGTCATTTGTACGAAGCTAAGCCCGCGCTCAAACAGTTTTACCGCAAACTCGACCCGACCAACAGCTTCAACCCGGGCGTAGGCAAAACCAGCAAAAAGAAAAACTGGGCGGAATAAGCGCATCCGCTTTGAAGGCAGGCAATGCCGTCTGAAGGCAAAACACCGTTCAGACGGCATTGTCGGGTTTGAAGTTCCCCGTCGGGTAATCGCTTTCAAGCCGTATGCCGGCACACGGGCGCAACCTTTCGGCAGCCGCCCCCGATTCTGCCCGAAGGCAGGTTTGAAGCATTAAGGAAACACGATGAAACCATACAAAATCTACACCCATCCCGCCCTGCCGCCCCAAGCCGTCAAACAAGGCTGGTCGTGGCCGGGACTTTTGTTCGGCACGCTGTGGGCGTGTTTCAAAAGAATGTGGGGTTTGGGGCTGGGGCTGACGGGCGCGATATTCGTGCTGGCGGTGTTTGCCCAACTGGTTTACGGCGACACGCCCGCCACAGACTCGGCGTTTAACGTATTGGGCTTGGCGGTTTCCGTCTGGTTCGGCGCAAAGGGCAACAGCCTTTATGCACGCCACCTTTTATCGCGCGGCTATACCGAATTGCCCGAAACGGTTGAGGCAGCCAACCCCCAAGCCGCATTGGCGCAATATTTCGGGCGCGGGGGCAGGTAGGCGCGTTTCCCCGCTATGCCGTCTGAAAGGCTTCAGACGGCATTTCTTATAACTTTTCGTTTGCAGCACATAACCAATCAGTCTTTCCTATTTCGTTCCGAAATGCGTACTATTCGCCCGTCCACAATATTTGCGAACAAGGAAAGAAAAATGGCACGTTTAACCGTACACACCCTCGAAACCGCCCCCGAAGCCGCCAAAGCGCGCGTCGAGGCGGTACTTCAAAACAACGGCTTCATCCCCAACCTCATCGGCGTATTGGCAAACGCCCCCGAAGCTTTGGCGTTTTACCAAGAAGTCGGCAAGCTCAACGCCGCCAACAGCCTGACCGCCGGCGAAGTCGAAGTGATCCAGATCATCGCCGCCCGCACCAACCAATGCGGCTTCTGCGTGGCAGGGCACACCAAACTCGCAACCCTGAAAAAACTCCTTTCTGAACAATCCATCAAAGCCGCGCGCGCTTTGGCGGCAGGCGAATTTGACGATGCCAAACTCGGCGCGCTCGCCGCCTTCACCCAAGCCGTAATGGCGAAAAAAGGCGCGGTATCCGATGACGAACTCAAAGCATTTTTCGATGCGGGCTACAACCAGCAGCAGGCAGTCGAAGTCGTAATGGGCGTAGCCTTGGCAACCCTGTGTAACTACGTCAACAACCTCGGACAAACCGAAATCAACCCCGAATTGCAGGCTTACGCCTGATACGGCAAACCGCCCGAATATCGGGCGGTTTTTCAAAAACACCCCCTCAAACAAAAACAAGCCGCCAAGCGGCAGGGAAGCAGCCGCGCATCAGGCGCGCGCCCGATTCCCCCGCAAACCTTAAGGAACAAAGATGAACGCCCAAACCCTGATTGCCAACGTTGCCGAACTCGTCAAAACCAAGCTCAAACCCATAGTGGACGACATCGACCGCAAAGGATACTACCCCGAAGCATTTATGCGCGAACTCGGCGCAATCGGCGGATTCGGCGCAGTCGGTACAGAAGCCGAAGGCGGCAACGGCTTGGGTTTGGCAACGCAAATCGCCGTCTTGCGCGAAATCAGCAAAGAATGCGGCGCCACCTCCTTCAGCGCGTGGTGTCAGGCGGCTTGCGCGTGGTATCTGCACCAAACGCCCAACCGGGCCGTCAAAGACAAATACCTCGCCGACATCCTGCAAGGCAAAGTATTGGCGGGTACCGGAATGTCCAATACCGTCAAACACCTTGCCGGCATCGAAAAACACAACCTTCAAGCCGAGCGCGTGGAGGGCGGCTACACAGTCAACGGCGCGTTGCCGTGGGTGTCCAACATCGGCGAAGACCACATCTGGGCGAATACCGCCCAAATCGGCGGCGGCTACGTTATGTTCATCACAGGCGGGCAAAGGGAAGGCGTAAGCCTGCAAAACTGCCCCGAATTTTGCGCCCTCGAAGGCACGCGCACCTTCAGCCTGAACTTCAAAGACGTATTTATCCCCGACGAAGACATCATCGCCGCGCCCGAACAGTTTGCCGACTACATCCAAAGCATCAAAGCAGGTTTCATCCTCCTGCAAATCGGCATCGGCGCGGGCGTGATTGACGGCAGCCTCGGTATCATCCGCATAGCCGATGTCGTCAACGCCGAAGTCAACAGCTATCTCGACGACGGCTACGACAGCCTCAAAGCAAGGTTGGACGGCGCATGGGCAGAAACCGAACGACTCGCCGGATTGGCGTGGGACAACACGCCCGACAACCTCGCCACCCTCAAGCTGCGCGAAGCCGCCGCCGTACTGGCACTTGCCGCCGCGCAATCCGCCGCCCTGCATTCCGGCGCAAAAGGCTACCTGATGCGCAGTCCCACCCAAAGGCGCGTCCGCGAAGCGATGTTTGTCGCCATCGTAACCCCCGCGATCAAACACCTACGCAAAGAAATAGCGGAAATCGAAGCCGCAAAATAAACAGGCGGAAAAAACCGAAACCCTCACCGCGTCATTCCCGCGAAAGTGGGAATCCAGCCCCCAACGCAACAGGAATCCATCGGAAAAAACAGAAACCCTCAAACCGTCATTCCCGCGAAAGCGGGAATCCAGCCCCCAACGCAACAGGAATCCATCGGAAAAAACAGAAACCCTCAAACCGTCATTCCCGCGAAAGCGGGAATCCAGCCCCCAACGCAACAGGAATCCATCGGAAAAAACAGAAACCCTCAAACCGTCATTCCCGCAAAAGCGGGAATCCAGCCCCCTAACGCAACAGGAATCCATCGAAAAAACCGAAACCTCCAAACCGTCATTCCCACGGAAGTGGGAATCCAGTAACCGAAAAACCACAGGAATCTATCGAAAAAAACCCCAACCCCCAAAAAAACCGGGCGGATACCTCACCATCCTCCCAAACCCTGATTTATAGCGGATGAACAAAAATCAGGGCAAGGCGGCGAAGCCGCAGACAGTACAAATAGTACGAAACCGATTCACTTGGTGCTTGAGCACCTTAGAGAATCGTTCTCTTTGAGCTAAGGCGAGGCAACGCCGTACCGGTTTTTGTTAACCCACTATACAAAAAACAAGGAAACACAAATGGCGCAATATATGTGCGGCCCCTGCGGCTGGATTTACGATGAAGAACACGGCGACCCCGAACACGGCATCGCCCCCGGAACAAAGTTTGAAGACATCCCCGACGACTGGAAATGCCCCGAATGCGGCGTAGGCAAAGAAGATTTCTACCTGTTGGATTTCGTGATATAGCGGCAGCCGAATCCCTCGGAAAATCCCAGCGTTCCGCCTGCGGCGGCAGGGAACACCGCTTTATCCCTTTCAGCCCGCCAAACCGTGTTGCACAGATGCGACACGGCTTTTTCCTTTTAACCGCCCGAATGTAAATTTTCGGCAAAAAACGTCAAAAATCACCCCCC